>CAVURW010000013.1:0-7733 GCA_963743595.1 uncultured Verrucomicrobiae bacterium | reverse complement strand
CTGCTCGGCTGGTGTTGGGGCGCGCGCCTTTCGCCATCGTGTCGGCGAGCATCATCCCACCAATCGGCTCCTGCTCGTCGCGCCGGGTCTGGCGATGGCCTCGAGCATCCGGTCCCGCGCCGCCGCGCTCACAACGGCCACGGAAGACCCGGTCGCGTTGCCGTTCGGCGCAGAGCTGTTCTCGAGCCAGCCCGAGGTGTGCTGAGGTGGATCGCCGACGATCCGCTCGCGTGGCGCACCCAGCCCCGCTCGTTTTTGCCATCGTCACGCGGGCTCCTCGATCGCGCGCTCTCCGTGCTGCCCGGGCTCACGCTACCGATCTCGACGATCCTCGCGAGCGAGGATCGCATCGTCGACAACACCGCGGTCGAGAAGATCGTGGCGCCGCACGAAGATCGTGCGCCTGCCTGGCGAGCACGCGCTCGTGCTCGAGGCGCCGGATGCGCTCGCCGAGACCGTCGCCGCGCTCGTCGCCCCGTGAAGCTGACCATCTCTCACGTGCGCATCCCGATGCGCTATCGCTTTGGCCACGCGCGCACCGATCGCAGCGTTGCCGACAATATCGTCGTCGAGGCGGAGCTGGCCGATGGCACGCGCGGCTGGGGCGAGTGCGTCCGCGAGTACGTAACGGGCGAGCCATAACCATAAGTCACTATCGGACCCATCGCGTGGATCTCGGGGCTCGGCCACTGAATGTCGCCCGGAACAATGCCGTCGCCAGAACCCTTAGCAAACGTCCACTTCACTCGTGTGGCCAGTCCCGCTTCACCGGGATTAACCCAGTAGGTGTGCCAGTCCTGCTCCATCTTCAGGTGAATCACGGCCGTGAGCGGTTGGCCTGTGATGTACATGCCCTGGCTCAAGATCAAGTTGGCGGTCACGTGCGGTGTTGCCACCTCTGCAGAAACACCCGCGCTTGGCAGCGGAATCTCGTCAGAAGCGGTGGCTCCAGCGGTAAATAGGGCGGTCAAAATGGCTACAGCCAAAAGTAAAAGTCGGTTCATCTTCATGACTATAAGTCTCGGTTCGCTTCCATACCTTACACTATCCTTCCGCGAATCAAGCGGAACCCGGCTTCCCACAGGGATCGTAATTCATCGGTAAGCTCGATTGCATTTCCGGCGGCGCACTGTATTAATCGGAACTCATGACCGATCCCGCTTATCGCGCCCGTTTTTTGAAAGTCGCTCCACAAATCGACCCCACCGCCTACGTCTCTCGCCACGCGGTCATAATTGGAGATGTTCGCTTGGCCGCAAAAACCAGCGTCTGGCCGATGGCGGTGCTGCGCGCAGATATCAACTACATCGAGATCGGGGAAGGATCGAATATTCAGGACGGCTCTGTGGTCCACCTCTCAGAAACGCACCCCGTTCGCGTGGGGCGCATGGTCACGGTCGGGCATCGGGCGACCTTGCACGCGTGTGTGGTGGAAGACAACTGCCTCATCGGCATGGGGGCCACGATTCTGGATGAAGCGGTCATTGGCGCGGGAAGCATCATCGGTGCCCACGCGCTTGTCACGAGAGGCACCATCATTCCCCCCGGATCGATGGTCATGGGTACGCCGGCGAAAGTCGTTCGCGCCCTCAGTGAAGCGGAAATTGGCGATCTCCACATCTGGGCGGATCATTATGTCGATCTTGGACCGATTCATAAGCAGTATGAGATCGATTCCGCCGCCAACGAAATTTAGATCAGGCCTTGTCCAATTCCACTGAAAGTGCAATTGTCAAGCCAGACATGGACATCCTCGAGAACCGCTTCCTCCATTTTTTCTCCCTAGAAGCCCGGGAAAAAATCATTCGCGCCCTTAAATTTTCGCATTTTGAGGACCACTCCTACCTCTTTCAAGAGGGCGATACGGCTGACGGCGTCGATCTGGTCGTGGAGGGCCAGGTCGAAATCATGAAGATCACGGACCAGAAGAAAGTGATTTTATCGGTGGTGTCACCGGGCGATTACTTTGGTGAAATTGGCGTTTTGGATGGTCTAGGCCGAAGTACCTCGGCTCGGGCACGCGGCAATGTGGTGATCGCCACCGCACCGACCGCCGTGATGCTGGAGGTGCTGAGCAGCGAATCCGGGGCGGTCTCACTCTCACTTTTTGATAAGATCCTCAAAAATCTACGCCACACGAACAATCTGCTCGTGGCGGAGATCGTGAATAAGCAGAAGATGCATCTCGTGGGCGAGATGGCCAGCAGCCTCATCCACGATTTCAGAAATCCGCTCAGTGGCGTCATCATGGCCGCCGATTACCTGAAAACGATTCACCCGGACGACGAGACCTCGCACTGGTGCAACCTCATCATGAAGCAAAGCGAGCGGATGACGGAGATGAGCCGCGAACTGCTCGAATTCGCCCGTGGGGAGAGCAATCTCACCGTGGAACGCAGCTCTCTGAAGACGTTCTTCCAGAATTGCAACAATCTCCTGGGCGATATTCTACGGAAGCGTGGCGTCGAGATCATCGAAAAGATCGAGGATTGCGAACTGGAGATCGACTCGATGCGCATCCTTCGGGTGTTTCAAAATCTGATGACGAACGCCGCCGATGCGATGAACGAGCAAATCGTGAAAAAGCTGGAGATCGCCGCGTCTTGCAGCGAGGGAAAGGTCACTTTCACCATTCAAGATAATGGCCCCGGCATTCCCGAAGAAGTTCAGGCTCACATGTTCGAGCCGTTTATCACCCACGGCAAAAAAGATGGCACCGGTCTGGGAATGGCGATTGTTCTGAAAATCGTCCGGGCGCACGGCGGAAACATCAGTTTTGCCACGGCACCCGGTGCGGGCACCTGCTTCACCATCACCGTCCCCCAATTCCACACACGCGGCGCAGATCTCGTCACGAAATCGGTCGCAGAAAGCCCCGCGCCGATGCCGTCCTCGGCCTCTGCAACAAGTGTCACTCCGGTTCACAACCTTCAAGATAAACTCCCAGCCCCTATTCTTCCTCCGCCCGCTCCCGAGCAACCGATGGAATCGCCCACTTCCCATGCAAAGGCGTCTCCGGAAGCATCCGAAGCCGTGAAAGAAGCGATAGAAAGTCCCGAACCGGTTTTGCCCCCTCCGGCCCCCGAGTCACCCGAAGCGCCAAAGTCGTAGGCTCAGTTTTTGTATGCTCTCGGTTACCCAGGCTCGCCAGACGATCCTCGAAAACATTTCGCCGTTAGAGACGGAGCCCGCCTCTCTCGAGCGAGCCAATCATCGGGTATTGCGCCACGCAATCGTCGCCGATTCCGATTTTCCGCCATTTGATCGCTCGGCCATGGATGGGTACGCCATCGCCTCCGTCGATTCCCCCGGCTATTCTGTCGTGGGCACTAGCCTGCCCGGCTCCGATCCCTCGCAACTGCCTCTTTTGCAGCCCAGCGACGCCCTTCGCGTTTTTACAGGAGCGCCTCTCCCCGGGAACACACTCCGCGTTATTCCCCAAGAGATCACGACTCGAACGGAAAGCGCGGTTCGCATCAATGGGACGTTGCCCTCGCTCTCGCATATTCGCAGAAAAGGCGAGGATTCCACCGCTGGCTCAACCCTCGTAGCCGCACCGTGTCGTCTCGGGCCCATCGAACTAAGCATCGCCGCACTCGCCGGCCAATCGATTCTGCAGGTCGCTCGTCAACCGCGCGTGCTTCACATCGCCACAGGAGACGAGATTGTCGCGCCCGATGCGACTCCCGCGCCCGGTCAAATTCGTGATAGCAACTCAACGCTGATTCGCGAGCTGGTTCAGCAAGCGGGGGGCGTGGTCGCGGCGCAATTTCGCCTGGGTGATCACCCGGAGCAACTCATTAACGAAGTACGAACGTGCACCGCCGCGTACGATCTCCTGCTCGTCTCCGGTGGCGCGAGCGTAGGCGATCACGATTTCACTGCGCAAACATTTGAATCGCTGGGCTATGAGATCGTTTTCCGGGAGGTGAACGTGCGTCCGGGTAAGCCGCTCATTTTCGCGAGGCGCACAGGCAGTGGCAATAGCGGGCCCGCCGTGGCATTCGGGATTCCGGGCAATCCGGTATCGCACTTTGTCGTATTTCACCTTTTTATCCGTCCGCTTTTGGAGACATGGCTCGGTTTGCCAGCTTGTTTAGATCTAAAAAAGGCTCCGCTTACTGAAGCACTTTTCGATACCGCCAACGCACGCGAAACGTATTGGCCCGCTAAACTCGTTCAACGCGATGCACTTACATATTTGCAACCGCTAAACTGGAATTCTTCGGGGCATCTCAGCAGTTTAATTCACGTGGATGCATTAATTCAAATCCCACCGAATTCAGTATCCTTTTCTCAAAATACTTGGCTACCCTTCCTTGAGATATAACCACTTTACAACTATTCTATTTCTATGAGCCTAAGCGTTACAATGGAGAGCGATCCGGATTTCACGCATCTAGACCCTGAGGGCTATGCCCGCATGGTGGGAGTGGGCCACAAGCCCGATATGCGCCGCCACGCGGAGGCAATGGGATTCATTCGCCTCAACCCCGACACCCTGCAGGCGCTCCGTGATAGAACCATCCCCAAAGGCGATGTCCTCACCGTCGCACGCATCGCCGGAATTCAGGCCGCCAAGCGCACCAGCGATCTCATCCCGCTCGCACATCCGCTGCCTCTTCACGGCATCGAAGTTCAATTTGCCATTGAAGGTCAGGGCATTCGCATCATCTCCGCCGTCGATACCAACGGCAAAACCGGTGTCGAAATGGAAGCGCTGACCGCTGTGGCTGTGACTGCTTTGACGATTTATGACATGTGCAAGTCGGTCGATCACGGAATGGTCATTGAAGACATTGCACTCATGTCCAAGACGAAGAGCGACTTGGACGAATGAAGGTCGCCCGCATCACCCTGAGTGATCGCGCCAGTGCTGGCGTTTACGAAGACAAGAGTGGCCCGGAAATCGAAAAAGTCATCGTGTCGATTTTCGATGAGCCGATCGAGTTTCTCACCACCCTCATCCCGGACGATCCTCTCGCGCTCCGGGCTGCCCTCCTAAAAGCGTGCGACGACGATCACTGCGAGCTCGTGATCACCACCGGCGGCACCGGCCCCGGCCCACGTGACATCACGCCCGAAACCACTCAGGCGATTCTGGATAAGGAGCTCCCTGGGTTCGCCGAGGTCATGCGCATACACTCGTATCAAACCGTGAGAACGGCCATTCTTTCGCGTGCGGTGGCAGGGATTCGAGGCAAAAGCATGGTCATCAATCTTCCCGGTCGACCGCGCGCGATTCGCGCCTGTCTGGTGCTTCTGCGCGAAGCGATTCAAGAGGGGCTCGATCACATGATCAATTTCCGCCCTAAACTCCGCGAGCCCGAGTACGCCGTGCCCGTGGAAGGCATTATCGGCTACATAAAAAAGGCCTTTTCTCACTCAACCAAAAAGTGAACCTTGTGACATGGCTCACGAGTTCCTATGGTTTATGTCGTGAAAAGAGATTTCTCTCCGTCGCAACCCGAATTGATGGACGTTCCCGGCCAAAATCCGCAGGAACTTCAGGAGGATCTACGGAATCTTGCGACGCTGAACCGGAATTTCGGTGCTCTGGCAGTTACAGAGAAGGTGTTCGCCACGCTTTCTCCCTCGGGCGATTCCAAAGAGCGCGTTCTCGTCGATCTCTGCTCCGGGTACGGTGATCACGATCGCCGGATGCTCGAGCTGGCCCAATCGCAAAATCAGCCGCTCACCATCCTGGCTCTCGATTTTCAGCGCGATACCCTCCGCTTCGCCAAACAAGCCACCTCCTCCTCGGCAAGAATTGTTTACATACAAGCCGATGCTCTGCAGCTTCCGCTGGCTAGCGGGTCGGCAGATGCCGTGACCTGTTCGTTGGCCCTGCACCATTTTTCTGACAGCGACGCCTCCCGGCTCTTGAAAGAGATGGCGCGTATCGCGCGACCGGGCGCTGGATTGGCCTGTGTCGATATTGTCCGCAGCCGGTTCGCCGCCTTTTGCATTTGGCTCATCACAGCACTGATCCTCACCAACCGCATCACGCGACACGACGCCCGGCTCTCCATCCGCCGCGCTTTCACTCATCACGAACTCCGATCACTGGCCGAAGGGGCCGGTTGGAGCCCCTTTCAACAGTGGAAACTCTCCTGGTTTCGGCAGGCCGTTGTTAAACCGCCTCAAGCCTGACCGATCACCCAAAAACTCTATGCACCAAGCTAATTCCATCCTCATCCACGGAACCGTCGATGACATCTTTATCACCGCAGCAGACCTCCCAAAATGGCCCGAGTTCCTCTCGCATTACGTCGCCAATGACTACATCTCTAAGATGCCGTGGGGCGGCATTGTCCGCATGTCCTGCAAGCGCACGGGTATTCCCGTGAAATGGATCTCGCGATTTGAAATCGATTCCGAGAATCGCCAGCTCCATTTTGAACATCTCGGCTCATTCCTCGGTGCCAGTAAAGGCATGCGCGTAACGTGGTGCTTCACCGCGAATCCCGACAAGACTGTAAAAGTAGAAATCTTCCACGATTTAAAAGTTCCTTGGCCGATTATCGGTGGATTTGTTGGCCAAGTCGTCGTAGGTTGGTTCCTCGTAAATTATATCGCCTCCAAGACGCTTGCGGGGCTCAAGAAGAAAATCGAAAAGAAATAATAGTGACTAATCGCGTTGTTATCACCGGTCTTGGAGCCCTCACCTGTATCGGTCACGGCAAGGAGGGTTTGTGGAAGGGAATTTTACGGGAGCAGTCGGGTATCGGGCCGATCAGCAGGTTTAAAGTCATCGATTACCACTCCACAGTGGCAGGTGAGATCAACGATTATGATGCCCACGCCAATTTCCCCGCGCATCGGCTCAAACGGCTCGATCGTTACGCACAGTTCGCCCTGGTGACCACCCAGCAAGCGCTCACCGACGCGCGTCTGGAACTGAGCAGCGAGCGGCCCCGGTTTGATGTCGGTGTCTCGTTCGGCACCGCGCTCGGCGGAATCACCAATGCGGAAGCGCAACATGTCGAGTTCATCAAAGAGGGGGTCGACGCCATTCCAGTCGCACTTGCGCTTCAAGTCTTCGGCGGTTCCGCTCACAGTAATATCGCGATAGCTCACGGTTGCCGTGGGTACGCCACCACCAATTCGAACAGTTGCGCCTCAGGAACCGTGTCCATTGGAGAAGCCTATCGCGTGCTGCGGGAAGGAGGCGCCTCGGTCATGATCGCTGGGGGAGCTGAAGCGCCGCTCTCGCCCTTAACATTCGGTGCTTTCGATAAAATCAAAGCGATGGCCAAGGAAAAAAAGAGCCCCGCGCACGCTTGCCGCCCCTTCGACCGCACCCGCGACGGCTTTGTGATGGCCGAGGGCGCCGCCTGCGTCATCCTGGAGACACTGGAGCATGCCCAAAAGCGAAACGCCCACATCTACTGCGAAGTGCGCGGCTATTGCCTCAATAACGACGCCTATCACATGTCCTCCTCATTGCCCACGGGTGAAGCGGCAATCCAGGCGATGAAAGACTCCATCGCTCAGGCCGGTCTCGAGCCGAGCCAGATCGACTACATCAATGCCCACGCCAGCAGCACCATGATGAACGATGTTACTGAGGGCAAAGCCATCGCCGCCGTCTTCGGCGATAAATCCCCGCCCATCAGCGGCACCAAGTCCTACTACGGCCATCCGCTAGGTGCCACCGGAACGGTCGAGGCGGTCATCTGCGCGCTGGCCATCGAGAACCAATACATCCCGCCCACGCTCAACTGCACCGA
>CAVURW010000012.1:0-31504 GCA_963743595.1 uncultured Verrucomicrobiae bacterium | reverse complement strand
TATCGAATACGATCATATGTTTAGTGTCGATTTATTGACTAACAAGAACGTTTGTGCTAATATTCAGGTATGAATTTGGATCGAAAAGCGGAACAGATCATTACGGAGCTGAACAATAGTGAAGAAAGCGATCACCCATCTCAAACTCGACCGGGCCAATCCAGGCAAGCTGGAAAGATTGGATGAACTGGCTGCTGAATACCAGCGGATCGTACAAGCCTATGTCGATTGGATGATCTCGCATGAAATTCGCCAGCCTGACAAATATGACCAAATCCCTGAGCAGGAAATATCCACAAAGCTTTCCGATCGATGGCAGCGCTGTGCCTGGCAGCAAGCCTGTGGGATCGTGCGATCCTGGTATAGCAATGCTCGTGAAAACCCACCAAAGCTGCAGAATGCCTGCATCCAAGCCAACGCCAATGTGGTCGTTATTGAACATTCCAAAACATCTCAATTCGATTATTGGCTGAGGATTTCCACTCTGAATGCTGGGCATCCGGTTCGCATCCCGATCAAGGTATACAAGCATGCTGTAGCGACATTGGTGCAATTCCCCAAATTATGCAGCGGTGTCACCCTCAACCGGCGGGAAGGCAAATGGTTCGCCACCCTTGTCGTCGAACGCAATGGGCCGAAGGCCAAATCATCAAAAGTGGTTGGAGTAGATATTGGCATGGTCTCGATTGTGTCTACTTCGATTGGTCAGCGGTATGGACAGGTCAGCCCAGAACTACGCCGTAGGGTGGAACGTGCAAATGCAAAGCGCCGCCGCAAACAACAGCTCAATGCCTGTTTGAAACGCAAAAGTCGGGCAACAGTCAGTTTGAAGGATAACAAGGCCGAAGCCTTTGCTCGGAACGAGATCGGTCGGGCGCTCAATCAGATGCTGGATGAGCTGCCTGGAGGGACAAACGTGGCACTGGAACGGTTGACCGTCAAAGACATGCGCTTCAAATCCAAGCAAATGAACCGGGCCCTCCGTGCTTCTCAGTTGGGTTACGTACGAGAAAAGCTTCAATTCAAGCTGAATGAGCGCGGCATACGCTATCGTTCAGTGCAACCTGCTTATTCCAGCCAGCAGTGCTCACAGTGTGGATTTACCATTTCGATGAACCGCCGCTCCCAGGCCAAGTTTCATTGCCTATGGTGCGGTTTTGAAGCCAACGCGGACGAGAATGCGGCTTCCAATATTGCTGAACGTTTCAGCGACGAGGAACTGAATACGCTGCCCTTCCGTGCAGTGGAGACGGCTCTGGCGATCCGGTTCATGCGCCGTCTCCCGGATGCCCGTAGTGCATCCGCCGGGCTAGATACTGCACATCCAATGGATGTGCCGAAAGGTAAAGTGGCAGCCCATTGGGTGCCACTGACAGTCAATCAGCCCGGCTTAACACCCATGACATAAATGTCTGTACATTGGGTAACTATTCCAGGCGGCTCTTTTCCCAGGACTGAGAGGCTTTGTTTGGTCTGGGACAGGCCGCCATCACCTCGCTGACTGCCTTTCGGGCTTCATCGGCTAGGCGAACAGACTGGCAGTAGCCCTCCTCTTCGGGCTGGCTGCCCATAGCCTCGAGCAGCATTTTCTGCTGATCGGCGCCGAGTTCGGGCCATTGATCTACGGGGATGGTTACCGGTTTGCCGGCAACAAACTTGCCGCATTTGAACACCACTACAACATGGTCGCTGCCATCGCGCTGGCTGGCCGATACCGACCAGTCGCGCACCCCTCTGTACGTTTGGCTTTTTATGGTCATAGGCCATCCATACTCAGGGCATGGCAGGAGCAGTTGAAAGCAGACCAGTCGCCGCAAAGAACAACGTGCTGCCCGGATTGCACCAGGTATCCATACCGCCCCTCATACTGCCAGGTGTTCCAATCGTTGCGACTCTGGGCGTGTGCTGCGATCACCGCCCGGCGTGGATTGCAGCTGTAGACCTGTTTTTTACCGGTGGCTAGATTCATCACCACCGTGACGACCGGTGCGGGTTGGGCAGCGGGAAAAGCATATACACTGTCTGTAAACATAGAGCACCTCCTTAAATAAAATGCCCCGAGCGTTTCGGCTCGGGGTTGTTAGGCACTTTCAAGTGAAGTTCTTGTTTTTTTCTGAAAGGATTTTAAACTGTTCGGTTCCGGCTCGTCCGGGTTAAGTTGATGTTTCCGTCTTACGCCAAAGACGCATGTGGCTGGCGGTCGAACAAGAGCAATTGACGATATGTTCGACTACCTGGCTTGAGATTCTTGTGGACACAATTGTGGCATGGGCATGACAACCTGGATGCGTCTGGTTTGAACCACTATTCAAGTTGTTGTACAATCAAGCCCAGAAGATGAACGCCATGAATATCTCACAAATCCTTGCTGACATTCACGCGCTGGAAGAAGAACTGCTGGCCTACGAGCGCAAATATGGGATTCGCTCCGAAACCTTCTACGCGGCTTTCACCAGTGGGGAAGAACCCGAGGACGATAATTGGGTTCTGGATTTTGGGGAATGGGCGAGCGTTTACAAAACCTGGCTGACCCTCCAGGCCCAATACCGGGACGAGATCCAGCGCATTCAACACAATAAACAAACGCTGATGGGTCTCATTCGTATTTCCCGTGAATGAACAGCCCTTTTCGCACACCACAGGATTACGAATTATTCCTCTACACCCTGATCGAGCAGATTCCCAGCATTGCTCGTTCGACGATCATCATTGTACGCGTGGGGGCCAGCATGGCAAAGGTCAGCGGGGAATTGTTCCTAAAAAATGGCATCCGATTGGTTGTACGTGAACGCCTTGTCGCTGGTGATTGATTCTTACGGTTACGAAGCCTGGCGCGGGGATAAGAAACTGTACTGGTAGGCCTCTCAACCATATCCTGGCGAGTCATTACTGCAAAGCAATCATCCGCATCACAAACACATCCCGCCTAATATCAAGCATCATCGCATTCCTGCACCAGAGATGGATTTTGTGCAGCCCAATGCTTCTTCATGTGCCGGCAGTCTCTCGCCATGTCAAAGGTCAGGTAATTGAGAATGCTGTCTACCCATAGCGACCTGCCCCCGCCCCCCTTGCTTGAACAGGTTGTATGTTGGATTTTCACAGCACCCTGCTCTTGCATGATCTTTTCGTACTCCAGATTGGGAACCGAAAATTCCATTTTGAATTTCGTCGTTTGAGCCTGGTGGAAACCCACCAATGCGGCATTGAGCAGGCAGACAAGGTGGTAGCCGTGAGTGACGGAGCCGAATGGGAACAGAACATGTGAAGGATTGTGAGAGCAGCTAGCCTAGATCATGATCCAATGCATTCAAGTCCACAGGCACTGCGGCATGTTCCTGCATTTCAGATCTCGCTGCCGGCGTGAAGCCGCTGCGGGCGAAAAGCGCATGATGCACCTTCCACCCTTGGCCCTCGTTAGGCAATTCCTTCAATGTGAGGGGCGTTTTGCCATCAATCAGGTCAAGGACAACCTGCCGGTCAACCCGGCCGGCGCCCCACTTACATTCTCCCAACAGGATATCATGTGTATGCCAGTTGATCGCCACCAAATCCACCTGTACTTTATTACTCCAATGGCTTCCAACCACCTCGGGATTGAAAGGGAGTGCTCCTGCCCGACCCTGGCGCATAGCCCATTCTCGCGATAATTCTTCAAACGCTGTCTGACCTACAAAAGCTCGCAGGCCATCTTGAATTTGGGCCAGGACGCGATCAGTGTCGAATGGAATGGAACTTCGATAAGGAGCCAGGAAGCGGAAGTAGAAACGGAAATAAGCGTCTTGGAGATGGTAACGCCCCATTCGTGAGACGTGAGCACGTGACGGCGGAATAAGTGCAGGAAGGCGCCGCTCCACCAGGTTCAAGTCCTGAAGCCTGGCAAGATAGGCCGAAAGGTGCGCCGAGTCGATCAGGCTCCGCTCCGCAATGTCGCGCAGCGCATGAGCCCCCTCTCCGATTGCCTGGATAATTGCAAGATACACCAGAGGATCGCGCAATTCGTCGTAGAGAAGGAACATGGGTTCGGCCACAAACATACTGCCCGGGGAAAGCACCACCTCACGGATGTTCTGGACCAGTGATCGGCTTGGGTCAAGCCATTCCAGATAAGCCGGGACCCCGCCCACCATCGAATAGGCCGCTACCCGCTCCTCTGCTGACCAGCTAGAAAGGAATTGTTTCAAACTGGAAAAAGGCAACTGCTGGAGGTGCCACTGTCCGGTCATCCGGCCGAAGAGAGGGGATGAATGAGCCATTAGCATTTCCATCGTGTGGATTTGCGATCCGCACAGGATCAGAATTATGTTGGATGACTTCAAGGATTGATCCCACACGTGTTGCAAAGATGAAAGTATGGCGGGATCCGACTCGACGGCATAAGGAAGTTCGTCAAAGACCAGGATTCGCCGCTGGCTTCCAATCGCCTGGGCGATTGCATTCCAGGTGTCCGTCCAGTTGCTGAAAACCGGCGCCTGGGTGGTTTCGAGGCCCAATATGGCAGCGTAAAGCTTCCTGCGCTGCAGGGCAGCCGGCTCCTTGTCCGCCGAAAAAAACGTGAAAGGAATTCCGGTTTGAGCAGTCCACTGCCGCAAGAGGCTGGTTTTGCCTACCCTTCTCCGACCATAGAGCAGGATTAGTTGAGCCGGGCCAGGATGGCTCCTGGCGAGAACGCTGTCCAAGAAAGCAAGCTCTTCTTTTCTTCCAATGAACATGGTAACCTTCCTTTTAGCCACATTTGCTTTATTATAATCCACATGTGGCTAAATGTTTAGGCAGGAGAAAGGGCGGGGTGTTTGCCAAATTTTTGCGTGAGCGGACTATTTGTTATTCAGGGTTGGTGTTCCAGTTGTATGATTTTTTCTTACAATCTTACCGGTCATAATGCGGGCAACTCCAGAGGAATCTCGGCCAGGTAGGTTTCGGCAGCTTTCTTTCCCTCATCCAGAGATGGATATACCTTGTCGGCAATGGGAATGTATGTCCAACCACTGTCATGGTTGAAATTAGACGTGACCAGTCGATACTCATCGGTAGGTTTTTCGCAAATCCCCGTATCCATCACCAGAACACCCGGCCGCTTTGAACCGTAGCCTTTTTCGCCAATGTAATATGCCCCATGATCTATGCCCGCAGGTTGTTTGATGCTGAACCGGACCTTATTCGCGTACGTGGCCGCGTTGCCTCTCAGGATCCACAGTCGTAGTTTTATGTCCCTCTCGACCAATGGCATTAGCATCTCGAATTTGTCGTGTGGCCAGTATGCCGGCAGGGTCTCATAATCGGCGTCAACCGAAAGGTGCTGACTGGGCCCAAGCCTGGCAGCCACATACTGCTCGACCAGCGTTGCTGAAACCTCGCGTGCTGAGCGCCAGTAGTACCCCAGTTTCAGCTTGATCCTGTCCTGCTCATCCGGCGTGTAACTCACAACCCTCATCTCACGTTCCTTGACGATGTGCTCTGCACTGGCTGCATCCGTCATCAGCCGCGTAGCCTGCCTGATCAGGTTACTCCCCTCCCCCACTTCTGCCAGGAGGGCATTTTTTCAAGTGTTCACCTATGCGCATTAAGTGAATGATCGTATTCGATACACAGCGTATGTATCCATATCACCCTACCTCAAGAGCTCGATCGTGATTACCGGTTCGAAGTGGTCGCCGGGGAGACAAACCGCGCAGAGATCCATTGTGTTCATCTTGGGTTCAGCGCCGGCTTCTTCGACTTCCTGGATTAAAACCTGGAAATGGAGCCTGTCTGTGCGCTGAGCGCGATTTGCGGTGTTCTTCATCCTGGTCAGGACATCCCACATGCGGCCGGTGAAATCCTGCCCGATGGCAGCATCCCGCTCATTGGGGTCGAGGCGGGCATACAGATCCAACTCGATCGCCACCGGGTATTTAAAGCCTGCCTCCCTGGCCAGCTCACTTACATCCTTCAGGACTCCGTCCTCGATCGCCTCGGCGCGGGTGTATACACTCATGTACTCGATATCGGCTAACGGATCAGCGATTACCGGCTCTGCTATACCCTGCGGGGCATTTCTCAGGGCGGCGAAGAAGTCCATTTGTCCGCTCATTCAGCCTCCTTGCCGAAGCATGGCAGGCAGGCCCGGTTGTTCCGGTACAGGCCTGTATCCCGGTTGTTGGCCTCAAGGCAAGTGTAACGATCCAGCAGGGCCTCCCACTGTCCACGGGAAAAAGGCGATGGGTATTTGCGTTTCTCGGCTGACAGGCTCAACCACTCCTCCAACTGCCTTCGACAGCTGGCCCGGAAAGAGCTGCGGAAGTTCTTGGTTTTCAACAGCTTTGTGACCGCAAGCCTTTGCGCCGCATTTTTGATGTCTTTCATCAGGGCACGCTGCCAAGCCTCCGGCCAATTTACATCCACCCCCATGCCCCAGGCAAACTTCCAATCTACCCGGTGGGCGATCCATTCGCCGGGCGTCAGCCAGTCGGGCAGTTTCACTTCGACCACTCCCCAGCGCTTGACCTTTACCGGCCGGTCATCGTCACAATTGAGGCAGCGGCTGACCTCCGCTTCGAGGTTCACCACCTCCCCTCTGAAGGTCATGCCGGGGCCTGTCCACACAGCCACCGGGTCTCTCGGGGTATCTGAATTTTCCCCGAGGTGCTCACACAAAATTTTATATGTTACAAGATTTGTCATGCGGTTACCTCACTTTCTTTTAGTTTTGGCATCTCAACCGGTATTCCCGGTGCGCCATCTATTTCAATTTGCAGGCCATAGGCCTGGTTGTATTTCTGCGCCAGCGCGCACAGATTGGGTGCAGAAATTTGCTCCTGCGTGCCAGGGTGCCTCACTCCCAGGTAATCCTCATAGTACATATGCCAGTCTCCGTATGTACGCTTATCCCCCCTGCCCCGACAGGGACAAACAGCGATCAGGCCGTCACCGCGCGCTACTATGCGTTTTTCATCATCGACATAGGCCAGCCGGATGATTTTCGGCGTCTTGGCCCGTTCTGGAACCATGGCGACTTTCTTCACTGCCGGCTCATTGTCGAAGACAGGTTCCTCTTCTGGCATAGATGGGAAAAAATCATCTGGGGGCAGGATTTGCAGCTCCAAGGGGTCCAGTTCAAAAGGGCCAGCAGGAACCGCCTCCCGAGGCAGTTCAGCCGGCATGGGATCCGGACTTGGTTTCTGATCATTTTCAGCTGTGAAGGAGTACAAGGTGGCCAGCACCTGCTCCCGCGAATACTGGGGAAAGCCGGCCGATACCTTGAGACACATCCATGCTTTACCGGAGGGTGTGCGCTCTACGCTGAATTTCCCCTCATAGCCCTGAGTTTTCACCTGGCTTTCCCCGTTCCCGCAGTCAGTAATTGCCTCTTCGGGGATATCGAGGATGCTCGGGATGCCAAGCGCCGGGTCATAAACCATCACGATGGTTCCTTTCTTGATCTGCTCGATCAAAAAACGGATATCGGCTTGTTCCCATCCCAGCGGAAGTGAGCGTGTGATGGCAGGTTTGGCTACAGCGACGGCGGCAGGTTGAGCGGACGGCTCGCATTTTGGCAAGAATGTTTCCAGGCGTGCGAGCACTGTGGCCTTATCGTATGGATAGGCGCCCGAGACCATTTTGACGCAGTCCCAGGTTTTTCCGCTCGGCGTTTTCTTTCGGATGTCGAACAGGAAAACGCACTCGGGTGTATGTACTCGTACGATACCTGCTTCAACTTGTTCGGCCCCGGTCACTGTCAGGGTATATTCCACAGTGGGAATACCCAGCTCCGGCAGGTTCACGAGCACGACTGGATACTTTTCCACCTGCTCGATCAAGAACTTGATATCCTCCAGCGTCCAACTGGATGGCAAAGGTATTGTCATCGAACCTCCTTTGTCAGGTCGTATTATGTATCATGCGACCTGACCATCAAATTAGATTTATTTTTTACGCATGTCCGTTGCAGCACGCGAATCGCAGGCACTCCCGCAAATGTGCTTCCAGGCATGATTCAACTGAGTTGTCTTGGGACATAGAACCTCCTGAGCCTTTCTGGCTGGCGCGAATATATCCCGTGCTCGCGCCGGGCCAGAAAGGCCGAATATAGTTTGGGTATTTAGGATTATTGGGGGGCTGTTGCTTACGCCTCCCGCGCGCTAATCAGTCAGTCCGAGGATCTCTTTCTCCACCTCCGAAGAACTGCCCAAGCAAGACGCCGAACGAATACATAACACGTATTGCTGCCCACCGACTTCCAACGTGAGATCGACTCCCGCGCCGTTTGTGATCGTGCGAACTTCCTTTTCCCAATCGGGCTTCTCTTTGTAATTGATCGTGAAATCAGCACCCATTGCCCGTGCGCGTTCTAATTTCTCGTGGCTGCTCGAGATGATGATGACGGTGGCACCCGCGTTTCTCGCCAACTGCAGACCGAAAATCGAAACGCCACCCGTGCCAATGAGCAGCACCGTTTGCCCCGGCAACTGATGACCGAACGTGAACAGCGCATTCCAGGCGGTGACCCCAGCACAAGGGAGAGCTGCCGCTTGGGCGTGAGTGAGATGCGACGGCTTCGGTAAAACGACGTTTGCCGGGACGCAAATCTCTCTGCGAAGAAGGCCTTGAGTCGTGCCGCCACCATAAGCTTGAGAGGTCTTCTCAGAAGAGGTTTCCCCGTCCAGCCACGTGGGGAAAAAGGGCAGGCAAACCGGATCACCGACCTTCAAATGCGTGACGCCAGCACCCACGGCAGCAATTGTACCGGAGGCATCGGACAGGGGAGTCAGAGGCAGCGGCGGCGCGGGTTTATAGTAACTTTGAACCATCATGAGATCACGGTAATTCAACGAATTGGCGTGAATTTTCACGAGGACTTCTCCCGACTGCGGCTCAGGGACGGGGAGATCTACGGGCTGGAGATGTTCTAGGCTGAAATCGGTGATTTGAAAGGCGTTCACGAGTAGACTCCGACGGATTTATCGCAAGTAATATTGCTCGCTTCATGCTCAGACATGGAGCTGTTTTTGTGATGGATGCCGAAGATCGACGCCATTCGTGAAAAGTTCTCCGTATTTTTGAGCAGCCCCTGGTAGTAATCCCGGCACGGGCCGAGCGCCAAAATCGGAACGAGATCGGCCGTATGGACATTGCCAGTCCAACCGATCCCTGTGTGGGGCCGGAGCAAAGCGGCGAGGTGATCCACAAAATGGAGCGAGCAGAGGCCATTTTTCGAGGCAACGGCGGGGTGATTAAGCGCTTCCAAGAGCAGTTTTGAATCGTCGCTGGTCATGGTAAATCCGGTCGATTCACGCACGGACGCGGTCACGGTTCGGGAATCGGGGCTCGGATGAAGCAGGAGTCGGCTTTTGATCTCGGCGAGTGAACTATTGAACCCTGCGAGGCGAACGAACGCCTGGCTGCTTTGATCGTACGAGGGCCCTACTCCATTCAGACCGGGGTTGCCCGTGGCGTGATCTGAGGTCACCACCAGAAGCGTGTCTGGGTTTTCTCGAATAAATTGGAGCGAGACTCCCAGAGCATCGTCGAACGCTAGCTGTTCCCACAGTAACGCCGCAGCGTCATTGGCATGCGCCCCGTGATCGACGCGAGCGCCTTCTATTTGGAGAAAAAAACCTTCCCGCGCTGCGTTCATGTGCCCGAGAGCAAAGGTGGTCATCTCCGCGAGCGTCGGCAGCGTTTTCTGATAAGTCGGGCTCTCTTTCCAATCCAGGTAAAAGGGGAAATGGGTGTTGTGGAACAATCCGAGAATGCGCTCGGCCTTTGGCTGGTTCTTTAACTCAGCGCGGGTGGTGATCACGCGATAATCGAGCTTGCGAAACTCCGCGATGAGGTCGCGTTGATCCGCGCGATGGAGAGGCGAAAATGCGGAACCGGCTCCCAGGAGCAGATGCGGGGCGTGATTCACGATTTGTTGAGCGATTTCGTCCTCATTATCACGATCCGGATGAGCCGTGAGAAAACCAGCCGGTGTGGCGTGGGTGACCGTGGCGGTTGTGACGATTCCCACGCGCTTCCCTTGCGCGAGCGCTAGAGGCCCCAGAGGCGTGAGATATTGCCCATTCGGGAGGACGTTGATGGCGTGATTGCACACCCGGCTGCCGCTGTTCCAAGCAGAAGAGGCCGCCGCTGAATCGGTGACTAATGAGTTGAGTGAGCCGGTCTCGAAAAACCCGTGCGAGACATCGGAGGATCGAGCCAGCGAGTACCAATGCGTCGGTCCTTTTCGAATCAATCTCGAAAATGGCTCCGCAAGGCTGGGGACGCCCAAGCTCATGCCATCTGAGACCATGAAAATGACGTTTTTAGGGTGTGAGCGCATGAGTGTAAAATCGCAGACGGCAGGCTTCGTACACTGCCAGTCCCGGCCAGGAAGTAACGCAAAAAGTCTATCGGTGCGATGCCGGGATGGGAGGAAATTCTTGTGTGGGAACTGCCGCTGGCTTGTCTGGGTAAAAGAGGCGTTTAAACACGATGCCGATATTCACCATTCCCATGGTAGCCAGAACGCCGATGACTCCGCCATAGACGGAGCCGCAAACAAAAATGAAGTGAGGCTCCCCGGATGTCACTATCACCTCGACGATCCTCTTGAAAGAGAGAAGGAGCGCTGTAACGGCTCCAAAATCGAGGAAAACCATGAAGCCATAGAAAAAAGTTCTCATGTTACTCCATCAGGCTAGCTCAAGGGGGTAAGCACGTAAATCGAGAATTGAGACGCTCCCTCCGTCGCATAAAAAGCTTTGGTATAAATAGCGTTTTCTCATTGGCAAGTTAATCGATTGCAGTGTACCGTCATCACGTGAAACGGTGTGAAAACTTGACGTTGAGGCGTGGCGTGCGGTGGGGAACCCGCTCCGGCTTCACATTGATCGAAATGCTCGTCGTGATCTCCCTCATGGGGCTGCTAGCGGTAGGCATTCTGGCACTCACCGATTTCGGTAACCAGGCGGCTGGCGCAAAACAGGCGGCGATCATGGCGCAAGCGGTCTTTTCTCAAGCCCGGTCCGAGGCGATTAAATCGGGCTCCTATGCGATGGTCGTCGTTGATGCTTATCAAGATTCAACAAACCCCGGCAATTACCTTCATCGGATGATGGTGGTGGACTACAACACTTCGAGTACAAGCGTCAATCCCACGGCCGTTCAAGTTTCCGAATGGTATAGCATGCCCACCAGCGTTTTCTATTACCCGACCTACAGCGACGGAAACTCCACAAACCTAACGATTCAAAGCTCATCGGGTTCAACGGGTATTCAAGTGTTTCCTTCCGCTCAATCGGGTGCAGGATCGGGAGCCGTTTACGTCTATACCTTTAATGCTTCCGGGCAGGTTTGCGGAGCGCCTCAACCGCCCACCTACAACACATTTTTGTCGCAGCCGACTCAATTGGTTGTGGCTGTCGGCCACCAGAACGCGCCTGCGGGGCTTCCTGTCTTCATCGACAACACCCGATTTGGTTTCGTCGTTCACTTCTTGGGAAGAACCTCCTTCTTTCAAAACGTGACTAACATCCCCGCACCGAGCACTCATTGATTATGGCCCCTTTCCTAGACAGGACACGAATTCAGCGGAAACCCAAATCAGGATTCTCGCTCGTAGAAGTTTTGATCTCTCTCGCAGTGGTTGCCCTGGCGCTGGTAGCCATCATGGGGTTACTAGCCGTCTTTATTAAGGGAACAAAAAACGTCGTCGATCGCGAAGAAGCGATGAGTGTCGTCCCTGCGTTGAACGGATACCTGCAAACTCAGGGTTTCGACAAGGTGTTCGCCTGGGTCTCTAATGGTGGGACCGTTCCTCAGCTCTATGGTTTCTCTCTGGTGGTGGATAGTAAGGGTAACGACGCGATTACCACTCAAGGCACGCTTCCCAAGGGCGCGCCACAAATGCAAATTTTTCAAACGACCGACGCCGGTTTCACTACTGGAATCGCTACACGGTTTAGCCGGATTTATTTCATCTCGCTGAGCCTCTCCCAAAACGTCGCCTTCCATCAAGGGGTGAGCCGAAAACTGATCACACCCGGCACGTGGACCATTATCCCTGCTGGCGTAACGGCCTATCCCAGCGGGGCCACTGACTCCACTTTCTTTGCCGATGCAGTCCTGCCTCTTTCCGTGAGAATCTACGCGGTTTCCACGACAGGCGCGACCGCAGCGCAACTGGAGAGCAACCAAAATTACCCGATTGTGACCTATGACACGAGTATCAGCCGCTAATCGAACACTTTTCGTCAGTCGAGCAGGCTTTTCGCTGATCGAATTGCTTGTTGGCGTGGCGGTTGCCTCCATCTTGATGTTGGTTCTCATCAAGTTCGTTCAGTCGGCCACGGAAGTGATTTCGACGAACGACGATATCTTGTTTTCGACTAATGACGCGCAAGCCGCCCTCGATTTAATCTCCCAAGATTTGCGTTCCGTGCGTGCCATTCCTCCTATCCTTAACACGACGGGTGCCGCGGCAGCCACAGCTCCACAAGTCCTGCAAGCCTACCAAGAAACGACCGGAGTCAAGGACACCGCTGCCAAAAACGGCACGATCTACCCGATGCAATTGATGCTGCTCGCAAATTCTGGTGGCAGCACTCAGAGCGGGTCCACCACACCGACACCCGACACGGGCACTCACTTAATTCGCTACTCCGTTCAGTACCAAGATCCGGTCGTCGCCGGAGGCACAAATCCCACGTACGGTCTCTATCGCGACTTTCTCACAAGCGACGAGACTTTCGGGAAATCGGGCGATTCCTACAGTAATACCGGCGGAATCGGCGGGCTCGCTGACCTCTATACCAGCTATTGGAATTCCAACTCCTTCTGGAAAGGTGGAACGCCCTCTCCGACGAGCAACTTTCTCGTGAATAATGTGGTCGATTTTCAAGTGCTCTTCTACGACAGCGGTTCCGCGACTCCACTTGCTGCGCTCAACTACCCTAGCGGTGGCACCTTGCCCAATTCCTTTGTCACGCTAACGTCGAGTTCGTTTGAAGGCGAAACGGTTAGCTACTCAGCATCCGGTCTCATTGTGAATGGATCGGCCACCTCCACCTCCTTTAGCCACCTCATCGCCGAGGTGAAACTCACGCTTTTGAATCAAACAGGTGCCAACCTTTTGGCGAATAGCAACCTGACGTTTAGCAGCACGCCTATCGCGGGCAAAGGGGCCAATGCGACGCGGGTTTACATGCGCCGCGTTCCCTTGCAATTTTAATCGTCCGACCTTCGTAACCTCGTTCGCGATTGGTGGCGAGGATGAGAAGGAAGCTTGCAATCGATAAGGATCTCGCCATCTTTATAGGAAAGGAATCATATGGATAATATCAAGGGTTTAAACACGGAACGGTTGATGAACGAATTGAAAACACTGGCGTCCGACGTACAGGATTTGGTTCGCGCGACGGCGTCGGTAGTCACGGATAAGGCGACGGAAGCGCGGACTCGCGTTGAGACCAGCCTCAAGAACGCCCAAGGCAAGATCAACGAAGTGCAGGAGAACGTGAAGGATAAGAGTGCGGCTGCAGCGAAAGTGGCCCATGATTACGTCCAAGAAAATCCCTGGACTGCCGTATCGATCGGTATCTCTGCCGGTTTCTTTCTGGGTGTGGGTTTTGCTGCCGGTGCTTTTCTGCGTCGTCGGGACTAACGGATGAGTGCTGAGGGTAAGCCAAGTGGTGGCGGTCTGATGGGAACGATGCGCACGCTGCTCGGCGCGATTCTCGTGGCGCTGCATTCCCGTCTCGATCTCGTCACACTGGAACTGCAAGAAGAGCGTAAGTCAGCGGTACGGACCGCAGTTCTCACCGTACTGGTGGTATTTCTCTTGGCGGTGGCTGTGGAGTGCCTCTTGCTTCTCGTACTGGTGCTCGCTTGGGATTACCACTGTTTAGAGATCTTACTAGCGGTGCTGGTGGCACTGGCGGGTCTTCCCGGAATTTACCTGGCCGTCCAGCTGAAGAATCTACTCACTTCTCGAAAACGCTTTATGAGCCACTCACTTGAGGAGTTGAAGAAAGACATCGTCGGGCTGCGCCGCGTAATGAAAAGCTCTGAGGAGGGCAAATGATGGGGGATGGGGATGATTTCGAGTCACGGTACGATGAGCTCCGAAGGAAGATTGCCGGTGAGCGGGGTCAACTCGAATCGGCATTTCAGGGACTGCGCAAGCCCGTTCGGCAAGTAGAGAAAGGTCTCGCGCTCGCTCGAAAAGTCCGGGAACACAAATGGGCGTTCGGAGCCGGACTTATCGGCATCATTGGAGTCGTTCTCGTCGCCAGATGGAAATTGTTCCCGAAAAAGCCGGTCGTCAACGTAAAGCAGGAACTACCGCGAAAAGAAATTCCTGCCGTTGCTTGGCTCGCATCTGCCATCTCAATCGGCACCAATGTATGGAAGGGCTACCAGCTTTATAAGAGGATTCAGCCCGTAGTTGTGATGTGGCAGCGGACGCGATAAGTTATACCAATATATGACGATCGGCACCGAGATGAGTGAGTGGAAATTGACCTTGCAGGGACATTTACCCATGCTTGGCCATCGGAATTGGATTGCAGTCGTGGACTCGGCTTACCCTTGGCAAACGGCAGCGGGAGTCGAGACCGTGGTGACCGGTGCCGACCAGTTGAAAGTGTGTCGATTCGTTATTGATGCATTAACGCACGCCAAACACGTCCACCCGATCATTTTTATCGACTCTGAACTGGCCAAAGTCAGCCCTGTACACGCACCGGGCGTCGATGTCTATCGGAACGAGCTCCACAAACTGCTCGCCGGTAAATCGGTGCAGGAATTGCCTCACGAGCAGATCATCGGGATGCTCGATGAGGCGGGAAAAACCTTTCACGTGCTGGTCATGAAGACGGAACTCACGATTCCCTACACCTCCGTATTCATTCGCCTCGAATGCGGTTATTGGACTGCGGAAGCCGAGGCCGAACTCCGTAAAGATTAATGAGTGACAAGCCGCTTTTGGTATTGGCCACACGTAACGCCCATAAGGTGAAGGAGATGGCCAGCGTTCTAGCGCATTGGTTCGAAGTAAAAGGTGCCCGCGATTTCCCGCACCTAGGCGACGTCGACGAGACTGGGACGACTTTTCTGGAAAATGCGGAGATCAAAGCCGTAGCGGTTTCACAAGGCATACTCGCCGAGGCTTTTTCTCTAGCAGACGATTCGGGAATCGAGCTCGATGCCTTAAACGGTGCTCCCGGAGTCTATTCCGCACGTTATGGGGGGCTGCCGTGCGACGATCAACGGAACAACGAGAAACTGCTCGCCGACCTTCGAGCGGCAGGAGCACTCAATCCGGAACAACGCACGGGGCGGTATCGCTGCGTCCTGGTTCTGGCCAAAGCGGGCAAGACCCTGGCTTCGTTTGATGGAAGCTGCGAGGGGCGTCTGATCGAGGAGTATCGCGGACAAAATGGCTTCGGCTACGACCCTCTTTTCATTCCAGCGGGCTATGACCAGACCTTCGGCGAATTACCCGACGCCGTGAAAGCGAAGATCAGTCACCGGGCCAAGGCGCTTGCGCTGTTCTTAGAGTGGCTTGGGAGGAATACATGTTTCAACTAGTTAAAACACTAAACCAATCGTGGCTAACACAGCCCTACCAAATTGCACTCTGGCATTATAAATATGTGTTGCTGCAGAAGCTTGGTGCGCAGCCGAAAACGCGTCGTGCTGAAATGGTCGCTCCTGGAATCTCAAAGCGCTTCGTACTGAATTTCTGTGACCTGGGTGACGCAATTAACGCCTCGACGGTCTTTTCAAACTCGAATCCGTGGTCACAATTGAAAATCGAAGCCGCAACCATCCTTGACTTGGGCTCTAACAACGGTTTTACGAGCCTCTACTGGCAGCTTCGATTCCCATCTGCAACAGTTTTTGGACTTGACATGGACGAATCGAATGTTCGCACATGTGAGGGCCTGTTTAACCAAAACGGCTTGACCCCACGATTCACTCACTGTGCTATCTGCGATAAAGATGGCCCGGTCACTTTCAGACGACACTCAAGCGTTACTCGACACTCCCTTTCGTCAATCGCTGAGAGCCATAAATCGACACAATTTACCTCTATCGATTGCTTAGTTGAAGGCTATTCCCTTTCGACATTTCTGAATAAGAACTCACTTAACACCGTTGATTTCGTCAAAGTGGATATCGAGGGTGCCGAGGAGCTTCTCCTCAAAGATATCCAAAGTTGGGCTAGGCGGGTGAAAAGCTTGGTAATTGAAATCCATGAAAATGTTGACGCAGTTTGGGCTCGATCGACACTCGAGGATGCTGGCTACCACGTTTCGAATGTGCCCGGCACTTCTCGACCTGAATTCTTTTGTAAGCGGGAACTCTGAACTCCCTTCCGATCAACCGCTAATTCTCTCCTACGGCACCGTCACCGACTTCGCCAAATTCCGGGGCTTGTCCACATCTCGACCCAGCAAGACCGCCATGTGATAGGCGAATAATTGCAGCGGAATCACGCTCAGGATCGGTACTAGATTCTCCGGAGCCGCCGGAATGTAAATCACGTCATCCGCGTGGTGCTTGATCTCCTCGTCGCCCTCAGTCGCCACCGCAATCACGGGTCCCTTACGCGCCCGCACCTGCTGGACATTGTTGATGTTCTTATCGTATACGGCATCTTTCGGGCACAGAAACACGCTCGGCGTATTCTCATCCACCAGCGCGATGATTCCATGCTTCAATTCAGCCGTGGGGTGCCCCGCCGCATGGATGTAGGTGATCTCCTTCATTTTGAGAGCTCCTTCCAGCGCAATTCCGTACTGCATTTGTCGGCCAAAATAGAGCATCGAATGGGCGTTCTTATACTTCATCGCGATCCGCTGAATCACCTCAGTCTGTTTCAAAACGTGCTCCACCTGCCCAGGCAGCGCCTCGATCGCCTGGATCATCTCTTTGCCCTGCGACGCCGATAAAAACCGCATCCGCCCGAGCAACAGCGCCAGCAAATTAAAGATCAGCACCTGCGACGTGAACGACTTGGTCGCCGCCACGCTCACTTCCGGGCCCGCGTACATGTAAACGCCACCGTCCGTCTCGCGAGCCAGGGTGCTTGCCACGTTATTGCAAACTCCCAACACGCGATGCCCCTTACGTTTCGCCTCGCGCAGCGCGCCGAGCGTGTCTTCCGTCTCTCCGCTTTGGCTAACGGTAATCATCACGGTTCGACGATCAAGTGGCGAGTTCCGCAGGCGAAATTCACTGGCCCATTCGATTTCCACTGGCACATGCGCTAGCGACTCAATGATATACTCGCCCACGATTCCTGCGTGCAAAGCCGTGCCGCAACCCGCAATCACGATCCGCTCGATATCTCGCAGCTCATTTGGACTCAGGTTTAGCCCGCCCAATTGCGCCGTCGATTCTTCCACATTCAACCGACCGCGATACGCATTCTGGAGTGAGATGGTTTGCTCAAAAATCTCCTTCAACATGAAGTGCGGAAACTCGCCCATTTCCGTTTCATCGTGCTGGTACTCGATTCGACTTACCGCCAAATCCGATTCCCCGCGCGTGAGCGACCGCACGCGATAGCCATGTCGGGTGATTGTCACGACATCGAAGTCTTGCAAATGCGCCACCGTCTGTGTGTGTGCCGCAATCGCAGAAATATCGCTCGCTAAAAAGTGCTCTTTCTCGCCGAGACCCAGCACCAGCGGACTGCCTCGCCGCGCACCGACCAGAGTCTCCGGCATGTCCTCGTGAATCACAACAAGGCCGTAGGTACCCGTCACCTCGCGCAAGGCCTCCATCACCGCCTGTTCGAGCCGATCTCCATTCAAATTTCCGAGCAGCTTGTAGTGATGCCCGATCAAAACGGCTAGCACCTCTGTATCGGTCTCACTTTTAAAGGTGTAGCCCAGTGCGGAAAGCTTCTTCTTCAGCGTGCCGTAGTTCTCGATCACACCGTTATGCACCAGGGCCAGTTTCCCGGTCGCGTCCGAGTGCGGGTGCGCATTCGCATCAGTCGCCTTACCGTGAGTGGCCCAGCGTGTGTGACAAATGCCCAAGTGTCCTTGCAGAGGTTGCTTCGTCAGCGCGATCTCCAGCTGCTGGATGCGACCCACTTTCTTAATGATTTCCAGCCCATGCCCATTGATCAGTGCTATCCCGCTTGAGTCGTAGCCTCGGTATTCCAGTCGCTTTAACCCCTCAATTAACAGAGGCTGCGCCTCTTTCTCACCAAGATAAGCCACGATTCCACACATAAGAGGTGAAGGTCTCAAATCAATTTTTGCACGTCAAGGATGACGTTTATTAGCTAGACTCTCGTCGACACAACTCTTCTTCTTCCCCGTTCTACAGAACTGTAGTTTTCGAACCATAGATCGCAGATACAGCCTATTTCGTTTTGCGCAAATTTCTCGTTTCTTTTCGCAATTGTTCACTCGCTTCAGTTATCTCTTTGCCTGACCATGAAACTTCCAACCCCAAAAAGACGCGAACTGTGCATACTTGCTTTATTTCACAGCGACTTATTGCCCTCCTAAGCGCGGTCCTATGCATTGTGCTCGCACCCTGCCACGCCCAAGCTGGCGACATGTCCAGCTACAAGACCTTCGGAACTGTTGGCAAACAACTGAAGTTGCTGACATCCAAGGACGAAACAGAACTGTTCTCGTATTCGGGCAAGGGCTGCCTGACGCACATGTGGTTCGGCGGGAATTTTAAGAATTGGCCTCAAACGCGAATTCGCGTTTACGTCGATGGTGAGAAAACAGCGTCTATCGACATGGAAATGTTCCTGGGCGTGGGCATCGGATTCGACGACGATTTCGCGCCGTGGGGCTGCGTGAAACTCGGTAAGACAGGCGCACCCAGCGGCGTCTATAACACCTACCACATTCCTTTCGGAACAGGCGTCCGCGTCACGGCGCAAGTGCCGGAGGGGACGCCGGGCACTCCCGATTTTTGGTGGATCATTCGCGGCACGGAAAACCTACCTGTCCAGATTGGCGGAGTCACTTTGCCAGCCACCGCTCGGCTGAAATTGATGCGCGTGGAGAACCACCTTGCCCAGCCCTACGAGGAGATTCCGATGTGCGATGTCAAGGGTTCCGGCGCGGTGTATCAGGTGACGATTCAGGCAAACGCAGCGCGGGAAACGGGCTCGTGGAAGGATAATAGTTTTATGGAAGGCTGCACCCGGGCGTACATTGATGGTGCGGAGAAACCGCTCCTGCTCTCGTCTGGATTTGAGGATTATTTCGTGGGCACCTACTACTTTAATAAAGGTCGCTACTACACGGATCTGGCCGGCTGCACGCACATTGACCTGAAAAAACATGAGGTCTCTGCATATCGCTTTCACGACGTCGATCCCGTGTTTTTCAACTCCGGTCTCAAACTAACCACACGCTGCGGTGACATCGTCGAAGGCAAGCCCGTGGGCGACGCGCCACCCACCCGCTACACGACCTATACGTGGCTCTATCAGTGGTGATGAGCCGAATCCGAATTATGTGTGTGATCCCGTTTCTTTCGATGTTCTTTGGGACGTGTCGTGCGGAACCACCGATCACGCTGGAATCGCTTCTCAAGGAAATGATCGATCGCGATGCCGTCGCGCGATTGCCCAGCCCCGCCTATACGAGCCGCGAGTACACCAGCTACGATCGCCATTCCATTTCACCCAGTCAACCGGGTTGGTTCGCGAATAAGGATTACGGCAATTATTTGCGAACCGAGAAGAATGAGGGCCGCACGGAATACGTGATGATGGATGCCGATGGACCGGGCGCAATCGTCTGCTTTTTCAAGGCAACCACCGACCCGCTGGCCACAGTCCGCATCTACTTGGATGGATCAAGCACACCGGTAATTGCGGAAAATCTCCGGTACCTCCTTGGTGGAGCGGAAGTAACCGCTCACGAAAAGACAATCTCCCCTCCCCGAGCCGCCCCCTACGCAGTCGATGAATCGACCTTCCTTGGGGGCTTCGGCACGATCAAGCCGCCTCTCGCCGGCGTCACCTCGCTGGGCTGCAATTTGTACTTGCCCATTCCATTCGCCAAACATTGCAAGGTAACGTACGACAAGCCGGGTAAATGTTTTTATCGAATTGAATGCCGAACCTATCCGCCATCCACGCCCGTGGAGACATTCACCGTCGATGCTCTAAAAACCGCAGCTCCGCTAATCGATTCCGTGGGCAAAACGCTTGTGACCTCCGAGCCACTGGCAACCGGCATTCAACTCAATAGGGGAGCAATGCAGGAACTCGAATCGGGGCAATCGATGTCGATTCGGTTAAATGGTCCGGCAGCGGTGCGTGAACTAGCGGTGAAATTGAGCGCAACCGATCTGCCGCAAGCCTTACGCTCGACCGTGTTGAGAATAACGTTTGATGGCGAACAAATGGTCTGGTCGCCCGTAGGCGATTTTTTCGCCAGTGGGGTCGGCGTTCATCCTTATCGAGACTGGGCGAACGTGGTTGAGGCCGATGGCACGATGCGCTGCTTTTGGACCATGCCGTTCTTGAAGTCGTGTCAGGTTGAGCTACTGAATTGTGGGCTTCAACCCGTCACCGCAACGCTCGGCGATATCGCAAGTACTCCCTGGAATTGGGATTCGCGCTCAATGTATTTTCACGCCAGTTGGCGCCAGGAATATCCCATTCCAACCAAAGCAGGCGACGGCACAATGGATTGGAACTACGTTAAGATCGCCGGCAAAGGGCTATACGTGGGCGATTCCTTGACGATGCACAATAACGTAAACGCGTGGTGGGGCGAAGGTGACGAGAAAATTTACGTTGATGACGAGGCGTTCCCCTCCTATTTCGGTACCGGTACGGAGGATTATTACGGCTGGTCACTAGGTGGTCCGGCGAGTATCCCGTTCACTGCGCCGTTCCACTCGCACCAACAAATCGAGGGCGATAAAGGTGTTGGTTACACCGCGCCGACACGCGTTCGCAGCCTAGACGCCATTCCCTTTTCGAGCCAACTCAAGTTTGATATGGAAATATGGCACTGGAAGGCGACGACGGTGGCTTACGCCGCCACGACTTACTGGTACGCACTGCCCGGCGCCACCTGCAATCTCGGCCCCAGTGAAGCCGAAGCTGCGCGCCCGCTGCTTCCAGACAACTCGCTTTCAAAACCGTGACCCGGCTGTTACCGTAGCTGAATGCCCCTCGCCGACCTCATCGACGGAAAAGCCATCGCGGCTCAGATCCACTCCGAAACCAAACAGACTGTGGCGCGCCTCATTAGAAACGGCGTTCACCCGAAAATCGTTTTCGTCCGTGTCGGCGATGATCCCGCTTCCCAGGCCTACGTAAAGATGAAATCGGCTCGTGCTCAGGAAGCCGAGATCCTTTCAGAAACCATTGTTCTCCCAGAAAAAACCGAGCCGAGTGAGTTATACGATTTAATTGATCGCCTGAACGATAACGCTGCCGTCCATGGCATCCTTGTCCAAGCCCCCCTGCCCAAGCAAATCGATGAAGAAAAAGTCTTTTCACGAATCGCCTACCGGAAGGATGTGGACGGATTTCACCCGATGAATGTCGGTAAATTATTACTCGGCCAAAAGCCACTTTTCATGCCCTGTACACCGGCCGGCGTTCACCAGCTTCTCATCCGTTCCCATGTACCGACTGAAGGTGCAGAAGTGGTGGTGCTGGGTCGCGGTAACATCGTCGGCAAACCGATGGCGGCGATGTTGCTGCAAAAGGATTCGCACGCGAATTGCACAGTGACTCTTGTTCACTCCCGGAGCAAAAACATCGCGGATCATTGTCGGCGCGCTGATATTCTCATCGCGGCTATGGGTCAAACGCAGTTTGTCAAGGGCGATATGGTGAAGCCCGGCGCCGTGGTGATCGATGTCGGGGTGAATCGCGTGGAAGATCAGACCGCCAAGCTCGGTTATCGCTTGCTCGGCGATGTCGATTTCGAAGCAGTGCGGCAAGTCGCCAGCAAAATCACACCGAATCCCGGTGGCGTTGGCCCAATGACAATCGCGATGCTGCTGAGCAACACGGCTCGTGCTGCGAATTTGCAGACGTCCAACGATCCGATTCCGTCGTAGGCGAATGATTGCGGCTTCCATTGGGGACGGGGTTGAGTACGGCCCGATTTGACTTACTTGACCAGTCAGTTATATTACCTCATGACTCCTCAACACTCCCAGTCCCTTTCCTTACGTAACAAGGGCCTTCTGCAAGCTCGCCATATCCAACATCGGTTGAAATCGGCACAAGCTAACTCCGTTTGGTCGTTCTTCACGCCAGGGCCCTTCTTTGTCCCCGCACCCGTTGCAAACGATCGCCAGTTCGCTCATGCTTCGTCGTAATCGCCCACACGAGTCTCTACGCCTTTGTATATCTCTTAGTTTACACATTACTTCTAGCGCATTAAACCCGACTTTCTTGCGTTTTTAGGAACTTTTTTAGTTCGATAATCTCCCGATAATGTTTCGTGCGTCATGATCCACGCATGAAACCAACTCTATCTAAGACAGTAATCGTCCTATCTCTCGTGGCCGTTCTGGCCGCTGGCCTCGCGCCACTCCTCGCGGATGCGCCCTCTCCCACGCCGACACCCGCGGCGACCCAAACGCCATCAACCGCGCCAACGCCTGTTGCGCCTCCCAAGCCAGCCGCCCAGCCGATCAAAGGTAAGGTGACTGCTCTGGATGCGACAGCCCACACGTTCAGTATCCTCAAGAAGAAGAAAAGCAGCGACTTCACCTTTACCGATTCGACTGCATTTACGATCGGGAAAGCTCACGCCAGTGCCACTGACCTCACGGTCGGAGCCAAGGTAACGGTTACTTACGGAGTTACGGCTGACGGCAAATTCGTCGCCACCGCAGTTAGCATTGGCAAGAAAAAATAGAGGACGATTTAGGTGAGCCGGACGAGGCTCCGGCATCACCTCTAAAGTAGTTGCGCCTTCGTGCATCCTAAACCCCATTTATCCCACTTCACGCATGCCTATTTCCTTGATGACAAACAGAACCTTGGAAAAATCGGGAACGTTCCTGGCAATCGTCGTGCTCAACCTCGCCCTGGCTCTTTTTATGGGAGGAATCGTGCTCTACGAAACCTCGACTTCGGTCCCAATACAACCTGTGTCCTTCGTGAGGATTAAATCTTTGCCACCACCTCCCAAGCCGCCCGCTAAGGGAGGTGAAGCTACAAAAAGCATGGCTGATCCCACCGCCGTGGTCGTACCACTAAGCTTCTCGCCTCCCACCATCGTCGTTTCCCGGCAGGCTCCTTCGTCGAGCTTCGAAATGAGTCCATCTACATTTAACTCGATGAACTTGCCAAACCTGCAGCCCCAATCAGGCAGTGGACTATCGGCAGGGACGTCGGGAGGTGGAACTGATCGATCAAATCCCTTTGGCGACGCACCGAGTTCTGGGGTTACCGGATTAATGGGTGAGCTCTATGATCTTAAACAGACCCCCGATGGCAAACCCACGCCGATGGCGATCGTACCCCCGGAAACGCCGAATGGCCTTTACTCTGGTTTTAGATCCCTCGCTGCAACAAAAGCCGCTCTTAAAGTGCTGCGGGGCTACGTTACAAATTGGGATCAGCGTGTTTTAGACACCTATTACAAGTCTCCGATTGCGCTCGAGGCCTACCAAATCTTTGTTCCAATTCTAAACTCCGAGGAGGCCACGAAGGCCTTTCATGTAGCGGATAAGGTGATTGCGAGACGGTGGGTGATCCACTATCACGCAACGGTCATTCCTCCAACAACGGGACGCTACCGATTCATCGGATTCGGCGACGATTTTCTTGTCGTCCGATGGAACGGCGTCAATGTCCTCGATGGCGGTCTCCATGCTCTAGATGAATCCGCCAACGGTGCAGACGCACATGTTCCGGGCATCGCTGAACATAGCTTATCGTGCGGACGTTGGATCGATATGAAAGCCAATAAACCAGCGCCTATGGACATTCTGATTGGAGAGGGCCCAGGCGGATTTTCCGGCTTCTTTTTATTGATCGAAAAACAGGGAGACCCCTCGCCTCCAGGAGACTATCCCGTTTTTCAAATTGCCCCAGGACCCGTTCCAAGAACGCGAAATCAAAGTTTCTCCGCTAAAACGATGGTGTTTGGCTCAGAGTAGCGTTCCATTTGACTTAACTCATTCATCCATCCCACAATCAGGTATGGGGAAAACATCACATTCTTGTTTGGGATTCGTCTTGCTATCAATTTGGACGGTAAATGGGCAAGAGGTTCCTGTCCCTGCCGCCAGCGTTCAGTTTAAAAAGCAGGACAACGTGATGACGGTTCAAGCGACGAGCGTGAATATCCTTACTCGCGATCAACTCTACTTGGATCCGGCGCACGATAAATCGATCAGCGTGATGATCGTTCAAAAAGTAAAATCGGTGACTCGACTGCAATCGGATGCTGGCGACGATTACTCTCTCCACGCCACAGCCTACCTGGGTGGAGATGATTATCCGAAGAAGGAGATTTGGTCCATCGACGTTCCGGCGGCAACGGGCGAGATTGGCGATTATTTTTACCACGTATCCAACCCGGTTCAGGGCGATATTCTACCGATTCATTATTTCTATAATCTCAAATCGGGTAAGCTCGTTTACCAGGGGAATACCGATTTGCTCAGCGTTATCGGCAAGGGGCAGGATCGATTCTTGGTGATGCGCATTCAGTATCTGAAGGACGGCGAGTTCCCGAGCGGCGTGAACGCGAAGACGTTTTCAGGACTGATCCTTTACGGCGATTCCACTCAAGTTCTCCACAAGCTGCTCATTACAAACACCGCAGCTGAAGACGGCCCGCCGGAACAACCTTACCTGAAATTGATCGATGAAGGAAAACCGGTGATGGACGGCGAACTGATGCGCGATGACGTCAAACGGTTTGATGTACTTGTAACTCTCGGCGAGGTTTCGTTTCACATTCCGTTTGGAACCGACGGCCCCAAGCTGGACGACGTCAAGGACTTGCCGAAGGGCTATTCCGTGAAGCTCCTGGATTAGCAACTTCGCACGATCCAGTTAATCCGTCCGCCTGGAGTGCAATTATTTGATTTGCACCGCACTCACCTGCCCGTAACCTGCGGCATGCTGCGGTCTTTTTTATTCGCTCTGTCCCTTCTGTGCCTGTTCTCGGTTAGCGCTCGCGCTGAGAATCCTCCTTCGGATGACGGCCCTTATCGCACCAGCTCGGATACGCTTTGGGAGTGGTCAATTCCCCTGAACAATGGAAAAGGCCGGGCGTTCCTCTGGATTCCGCCTCATTGCGATCACCTGCGCGGGGTCATCATCGCACGCGAAGTCGTTTTGGAAGAGAACGTCTGCCAAGACCCGATTATCCGGGCTGCAGCGGAGAAAGAAAATCTGGCAATCGTTTTCATCGTGGATGGGATCGGCCTGTTCGATTACAGCAAGGAGCAGGCGGAGGATAAAGTCATGGACAAGATCCTCCAAGACTTGGCGGATAAATCGGGCTACAAAGAGCTGGCTCATGCGCCGCTCTTGCCCGTGGGACACTCCGGTGGCGGCATCTTTGTGTGGAATGTGGCGTACGGCAAACCGAAGCAGGTCTTCGCTGGCGTTTCGTTAAAATCGGTGGCAATCAACCCGCCCAACTGGGATTCGCACGCCTCAGCCGCCGGCATTCCCTTTCTCTGCGTGAATGGCCAGTACGAAATGTGGGATAATTCCCCGACAGCCGTTCGCGGCGATACGCACATGCGCTGGTTACGCGGAACACTCTTTGCCATGCGCGGCTACAATCCCGATATTTTGACAGCGGAATTGGCTGAGCCCGGCGCAACCCATTTCGGTTGGTACAACCGGCTGGCACGAGTGGTAGCGATGTTCATCCAACACGCCGCCGAAGCGCGTTTACCGGATCGCTTACCCGACGATGGCTCGCCCGCAACACTCAAGACCGTGTCGAAGGAGTCGGGTTGGTTGACCGATTACACACTCTTAGAGCCCACCGTTTTTCCCGCCGCGCCGTATGATCAATTTAAGGGTGATCCGGCTCTCGCTTTTTGGCATTTGGACGAAGAAATGGCCCGCACGGTGAAGGACTACATGGCGTCCGGCTACAACAAAAAGGAGCAGCTCGTCACGTGGGTCAAGGAGGATGGTACGCCGATACCGAACGAGTGGGGCGAAACGATCGCGCTCCATCCGGAGGCGGACGGCGTCACCTTTAGAGTGAAGGCGGCTTTCGTGGACAAAAGCCCAGCCTGCTGGCCGCCCACCGGTCACGCGCTCAGCCATGCGGAGGGAGCCATTCAATTCCGATCGCTCAATGGAGGCGTTCAGATCAGCCCCGACGAGCTCCGGATTCGCCCCGATCCGATGTCACTGGTGCGTCATTCTGCTTCCATTTCCGCGATTGCCTATAAAGAGCCGGACGATACCTATAATTACACCGAGCAAGTGTGCCGGATCGATCTGCCAGGGAAGATTACAGAGGGCAAACCCCAGAAAATCACCTTCAATGCCTTGCCGGCATGGAAGCTCGGCGACACACAAAAGATCGAGCTCAAAGGAACATCCGATAGCGGGCTGCCCGTCGGATTTGCGGTGCTCGATGGTCCCGCGCAAATCAAGGACAACGTGTTAACGGTAACCGATATCCCGCCCAACACGAAGTTTCCCGTAGAGATCAACGTGGTGGCTTATCAATGGGGTAGCCTTGTCGATCCGAAAGTGCAGTCTGCTGACTCAATAACGCAAACGATCCTGATTCAGAAGTAACTTTCGGCATTTGCGATGGTTCAATGGAGCATGGCTCGACTCGGCTCTCTCGCGTTTATTGGATCGCTTCTCGCCATTCAACCGCTCTACTCCGACGAGCCGACACACCTGCCACTTCGCACTTCTGTAACGACCGGCTACACCCTCCCTGCTTTGCCCAATCCAGCACGGACGCTTCACCTCTCGCCTAGCGGTCAAGACACAGCCGACGGCACGAAATCAGCACCGTTTTTGACGCTTGAAAAATGTCGGGACGCCATTCGCCAAATCCGCCAGAAATCGGGATTGCCAGCCGGTGGTATTCGCGTCGTAATTGAAGCGGGAACCTATTTTGTGCAAAACACGATTGAGTTCACCAAAGACGATTCTGGAACAGCCGCCGCACCGATTACCTATGTGGCTGATTCGGGACAAAAACCGATCTTTACCGGCGGAAAAGCAGTCACCGAATGGCGTCACTTGACGAAGGACGACGGCTACCCGCTTCTGCCCACAACTGCTCGAGAACGCGTGTGGGTAGCAGATCTTGCGGCGTGTGGAATCGATTCCCTCCTACCGCTAAAGCTGGGTGGTTTTGCAAGTAGCACCGGCTTCTCGACCCACCCCACCAACGAGCTCTTTTGCAATGGCCGCCCGATGCTAATCGCGCGCGGTCCGAACGCCGGTTTTGTTTTAGCGAAAAAAGGCCCGGGACAAGGCACCCTCACCTACACCGGCGATTTGCCGGCCAAGTGGGTACACGAACCCGATCTGCTCCTGTACGGCTACTGGAAATGGGGCTGGGCCGATTCCTACGAGAAACCACTCTCCATCCTGCCGGACCAACATTTGATTACATTTTCACAACCCTTTCCGCAATATGGTTTCGGCGATCACGCCCAGTTTTGCGTCATCAACGCGCTCAGCGAACTCGATGAACCGGGTGAGTACTACTTGGATCGTGAGAACAAAAAGGTGCTTTTCTACCCGCCCGCATCGTTTGATCCCAAACAATCGAACACTGAGCTCACGATCCTCGGTGTGCCCATGGTTGCTTGCAACGGCACGTCGTTCATTCGCTTCGAAGGAATCACCTGGAAAATGGGCGGCAGCGATGCACTGGTCTTCACGAATACAAATCACATGACCGTCGCGGGCTGCACGGTATCCGGATTTTCGGGCGGGGGCATCGAGTTCACAGATGCTCACGATGACACTGTGATTTCGTGCGATATCGATTTTATGGGGCGCGGCGGCGTGGCCTTCACCGGCGGTGATCGTAAGAATCTCACCCCGGCAAATGATCGCTTAGAAAACTGCGATATCCATGATTTATCGCGAATCGATCACACCTACACGCCGGGCATTTTGGCAAGCGGTGTAGGGATGATCGTTTCTCATAATCGCTTCTACAATATCCTGAGTAGCGCCATGCGCATCGAGGGAAACGACCAGTTAGTTCAGTACAACGAGGTTTACAATGTGGCGCTCGAGTCCGATGACCAAGGCGGGTCAGATACCTGGGGAGATCCGACTTATCGGGGCATTTTGTTCCAGTTCAATTATTGGCATCATATCGGGGATTGGCGCAGCATCCCGCCCTTGCCCTCGGTAGGCCACGCGGGCATTCGACTCGACGACGCCATTTCCGGCACGCACATCTTCGGGAATATCTTTGAGCGCTGTTCAGACGCCCATTTCGGCGGGGTTCAAATGAATGGCGGCAAAGAGAATGTAGTGGAGAACAATCTATTTATCGATTGTGCCAAATGCGTCTCGATTGGGAAATGGAGCGCAGATCGATGGAAAGAGCTTGCAGACAAAAAGCTGAAGGAGCTCGGTCTGAATTGGGATATCTACTGCCAACGCTACCCCGAGCTAAAGAGCCTGATGGACTATCCTGTCCTGAACCAGGTCCATAACAACGCCACTCTCCGCTGCCCAATCTTCTTGGAAGGCCGGGGTGAAGAAAAACAGGCCGCGACTGGGAACGACGCACTGCTTCCGGCCCCCTTTACTGTAACTACAGCGCCTGCCAGCGTAGAAATTCCCGGTCTGAAACCGATCCCGCTAGGTGAAATCGGAATCTACAAAGATGCTTGGCGGACGAGTGAACCTGATTAGCCCATAAGTGATCGGCTACTTCGCCGGTTTAATCGGTGCCAGTTCCATCGCAGAAGTTTTCAGCGTAAGCTTCACGACTGTATCGATCGGTTGCTGATCGGCAGCCGCGACTTTGATCGTGAGACCCGCTTTCTCGTCTTGCACGGTTACCTTGCCGCCGTTCAGCAGGCTCGAATCAGAAATATCCGCGCCGAGCGCCGGCAAACTCACCGTATCGCCCATCCATTTCAGCACGTGGATGTAGACGACGTTGCCCTTGCGGGTAGCCGTATAACTCGGACAGGGCATGTACGGCCCGCCGCGTGTTCCGTAGATGCTCTCACCATTCTTGGACAACCAATCGCCGATATCCTTCAGCCTCGCTGCCTGATCCTGATCAATTTCGCCAGTGGGACGGGGCCCCACGTTTAGTAACATGTTGCCATCGCCTCCCGCGCAATTCACCAGCATCTTGATGCACGCGTCTAACGGCTTAACACCATCGTTGTCTCCGCCCCACGCCCAATGATTATGCGCCGAAACGGTCATGCACGATTCCCAGGGCCGATTCATCTGGAACCCACCGATTTTCTGCTCGGGCGTATCGTAATCCCCTGGAGCTTTCGTCCGGTTATTGATCACGATATCGGACTGAATCGTTCGCGCCATGTTGATAACGCCCTGCCCACGATTGGAATCGAATCTTTGCGGGACATCGAACCACAATGTGACGAGCGGACCGTAGTTCTTTAGCAACTCAGTGACTTGCGCTTTCAGGTAGTCCGTGTATTTATCTAAATTCGAGGTTTGCCGAACGGTTTTCCCGCCTGGGCTGGTCAGGGGAAAGTCGGGATTATGCCAATCGCACGTGGAATAGTAACAGCCGAACGCAATGCCCTGTTTTTTACACGCTTCTGAGAGCTCTTTCACCACGTCCCGCTTAAACGGCGTGCTCATGATGTTGTAGTCCGTCTGTTTCGTATCCCACAGACAGAATCCATCGTGGTGCTTGCAGGTCAGAACGATGTACTTCATCCCCGCCGCTTTCGCCACCGCTACCCACGCATCGGCATTAAACTTTTCGGGATCGAACGTCTTATAAAGGTTGTCATATTTTTCCACGGGCAGGTCAGCCCTTCCGCGTGACCAACTGATTTCCTGTCCCGTTTGCGAGACCGGCCCCCAATGGATAAACATCCCGAAACGGAGATCACGCCAGTGGGCGATCGCTGCGTCTTGAGCAGGAATGGGCTCGACTGCGGTCACAGTCGTCGGAGTCTGCGCTGAGCAGTAGGTCAGCGCGAGGAGCCAGTAGGCAAAAACAAATTTTTTCATTGAGATTAGACGACGCAAACACGTTGCCTGGAAGAAAGTTCCGGTAATTCGCAACTTTAGCGCCTCGGTGCGGGTTTAACCTACAATGAACCGCTTTTTCCTCCCTTCTACTCTTCTCATCGCCCTGGCTATTCCTGCCTGGTCCGAACCCGTTTTAAAGCCCAACGACACACTGGCCATCTGCGGCGACTCCATTACGGAGCAAAAGAAGTACTCGGAGTTTATTGAAGATTACATCCTGATGTGCAATCCCATCGACGGCGTGCGCGTGGTGCAATTCGGTTGGAGCGGGGAGCGTTCACCCGGTTTTGCAGGACGCTTGGGATCAGACATCCTGCCGTTTAAGCCCACCGTAGCCACTACCTGTTATGGGATGAACGACGGGCTCTACAACACCATGACCCAACCGACGGGTGACACGTACCGGCAGGGAATGGTAGAGGCCCTTAAGCAACTCAAGGCCAATGGGGTTCGGGCCATTGTCGTCGGCTCGCCCGGTTGCGTGGACGGTGCTGCATTCACCGGAAAAAAAGTTAACGCGGACGAGTACAACAAGACCCTTGGCGCGCTTCGTGACATCGCCAAGGACATTGCCGAAAAGGACAGCGATTCCTTTGCCGATGTCTTCACGCCAATGATCGATGTGATGGCCAAGTCCAAAGCCAAGTACGGCGACTCCTATCAGCTGGTGGCGGGCGGAGGAATTCACCCGAATGATAATGGCCAACTCGTCATGGCTTACGCTTTCCTAAAGGGCCTCGGGTTCGACGGTGCCATCGGCACGATCACCGTGGATATGTCCGCCGATAAAGCCGAAGGCACTCCCGGACAGACGATCGTTTCTTGCAAAGAGGGAACCGTTTCCATCAAGAGCACGCGGTACCCGTTCTGCTTCCAAGGCGATCCCGATAAGCCGGATCAAACGGATGCCAGTGTCCTTCACTTCTTTTCCTTCAACGACGATCTCAATCGCTACATGCTCGTAGTGAAGGGTCTGAAAGGCACGAAGGCAAAAGTGACCTGGGGCACGCAGACTAAAGAATTCGCGGCAGCCGATCTCGAAAAGGGCGTAAACCTCGGCGCTGAATTCATCGCTAATCCCTTTTGCGAACAGTTCTTCAAAGTTCACGCTGCTGTCGATACACAACAGCAGCTCGAGACACCGCTCGTTAAACAATTCATGCATAGCCTCCCCGCAGACGGCGCCAACTAGCTTTTTTTTTTTTTTTTTTTTGGGGGGGGGGGGGGGAGAGAGAGAGAGAGAGAGAGAGAGAGAGAGAGAGAGAGAGAGAGAGAGAGAGAGAGAGAGAGAGAGAGGAGGGGAGGAGGAGGAGGAGGAAGGAGGAGGGAGAGAGAGAGAGA
>CAVURW010000011.1:0-4810 GCA_963743595.1 uncultured Verrucomicrobiae bacterium | reverse complement strand
ACTCCTACTCAAATTATAAGGACGATTCCGGCAAGACCGCCGTGCTCCTTTGGGGGCAAGCGCCCTTGACCGACTTCGGCTCGCGCCCGGTTCAGTTTGAAACACCAGAAACGCGTCCACTCAACGAAGTTCCAGCACCGGGAGTTCACCCCCGCATTTACTTTGGACCTGCCGATCTTCCCGATATTCGACGCCGCTTAAAGGAAACACAATTTGGCCAGCACGCGTGGAAAGACATCCTTTCTTGGACAGAGATGATGAAAGGGAATTACGACGAAACCGCCGACTACGCCCAGCCGGATACCTACAAAGGAAGCTTCTCACTTCACGGTCACGTCCCGCTCTTCCGCCTCAACGTTAAGGGCGGTCCGAAGGGTTACAACCACAACCCGAATGCGGCTGCGATCTACAAATCGCTGGTCGATGGTACTGCGGCGGCTGGATCGGTCCCGACTTACTATTGGAACGCGCTTTCGCTCGAGGCGTTTCGGTGTTTGATCGAGGATGACAAAGCGAGTGCTCTCGATTGCGCCAAAGCCGTCGTCACGTTGATGAAACTGGACCAAGCCGCACGCGCTGCCGCTCCCAAGAAAAACGACTTCCCTCCGGAACAACCGGTGGGAGCGTTTCAGCTCGCCTACTCCTACGATCTCCTCTTTAACTGGCTGACTCCGGAGCAGAAACAACTGATGCACGATGAGCTGGCCCTCGGCACTTGGTCGCACGATAACTACGGCACGTTTAATACGGCGGAGAGCTCGCGTTCGAATTGGGCCACGTTCTCGTATTGGCTGGCCGAGGTGTTGGCGATTGAAGGTGAGCCCGGCTTCAATGACCTGAAGGTGCGCGGCATGTATCGCGGTTGGCGCAATTTACTGACCTACGGATGGTTCCAATCCGGGGCCACCTTTGAGGGCGAGGCGAAAAACCAGCTCGGCATGGATGGCATCATGTGTTTCACCACGCGCTCGAAGGCCTACGGCTTCGATAACCTGGCGGGGCACCCCTATCTACTGGCCTACGCCCGCGAATTTCTGCCGAAGAGCGTTAATCCCATGCTCACTGGCTTTCATAAGTACGATCTCCTGGGCGGTAGCCGTTCGGGCACCGGTGGCTTCACCCCCAGCGACATCATTGGCCTGAAATATCTCTTCCCGAACGATAAACGTATTGATTGGGTCTTTCGGAAATCGGTGGGTGAAGATTACTCCGGTGTGCCGGATCGTGCCGACGGCTACTTCAACGGCTTGCTCTTCGCCGCGATCTTCGCCTCCGACTATGACCCCGCGAACAACGATCCGGCCAAGCTCGGCCTAAGCGATACCTTCTTTTGCGGCGAGCGCTCGCTCATGATGACACGTAGCAGCTGGAGTCCGGATGCGATGATGTTGAACATGCACACGCGCCAATGCAACGGCGGTCATCCGTTTGCGGATCGCAATAGCATTATGGTCGCCGGTGCTGGCCGTATCTGGTCACCCAATGGCTACGCGAATTTCAAGACGCAAGAGAACAGCGTCGTGTGCATTGATGATCATTCGCAGGAGGTCAACGTGCCCGGACGAATGGTCGATTTTCAGGATAATCCCCTGGCGACGTTTGCCGTGGGCGATGCCTCGTATTGCTGGGATTGGAAGTGGCAGGTCCTTAACAAGAAGACCGGCTTCTACACTCTAGATGACGTGACCAATAAGCGTGTCGAGATCCCTAAGGATAAGGAGACCGGGAAGGATTACGAACCCGAGAACCACACGGTGAACGATTTCGCCTACCTGAAGTTGCCCTACGCCTACCTGAACGTTCCGGTTTTCCAATCCCCGAACTGGATTGAGCCGAAGGGCGCAATCTCGCCCGTCGTTCGCGCGCCCGATTTCCCTGTGCTCCGGGCCTTCCGCACAGCAGGACTCGTTCGCGGAACCCATCCCTACGCGGTGGTTGTCGATGATATTCAGAAGGATGCGACTCCTCACCATTACGCGTGGACCCTCAGCCTCGAGTACGACATTCAAATCGCGAGCATCTCGCGTCCCGGCCCCACAGAAATGGACATCACCCTCACGGGAAATGATCCAGACCAAAACGCTAAACGTGAGAAAGGAGCCCTCCCTTCAGCCTACTCTGGAACCGCTCCTGCCAAGCAACCGATGCTCTTGGTTCGCGTGCTGAATGTGACCGGTGCCGATGCCAAAGTGAACCCGGAGATTGTTGAATTACCGAATCTCTCGAACCCCACCAAGTACGGTGCACTACGACGGCTCGTCATCCCCGCCGACACCGTTGCGCCTGATTACAAAGTGCTCCTGTTCCCGTACCACAGCGGCGACGTGCTTCCCACCACCACGTGGAACGCTGCCAAGACGGCCGTCTCGGTCTCATTCCCCGATCAGCAGGACCAGATCGAGTTCGCGCCCGGCTCCAGCGGCGTGACGCATGTTACAGTCAGCCGGGGCAGCCAAGCGCTGGTCAGTCTCACCAAGGAAATAGCCCCGATTCCCGAGAAGTAGTCGTTTCTAATTGTCCAAAATAAACTCACCGTTCCATTTTATTTTGCGAAAAGCTAGACGTCTCGGCTTTATTAGAAGAAACACTCTATGAGATTTGCTAATCTGCTTAGCATTGTCGCTTTAAGCCTAATATTTATTTATAACATAACGAAAGCTTTAGGCGATCCAATTCCGTCTGTGTATCCTCAAATATCTCTGAAAACAATGTCGAAAAATGATGCAATGGTGCATTACATCGACAGCAAACGAAAGGACGGTCTATACGATTGGAAGGTGAGATTGGAGTTTTATGGAAAGGTGGTGGACGAGAACAACAATCCTCTGCCAGATGCGACCGTTGATTTAAACTGGAATACAACCACAGATCCAAATGAAAAAGTCACTAGCGGAACTGCCTATAAAACGATAAGGAGCGACGGAAACGGATTATTTTCATTGGAGGGTAAAGCGGGGAAGATTTTAGGAATAACGGTCAGGAAGGATGGTTACTATTCTTCAGATGTTAACAATTTTCCGTTAAACTATCACGGTGAGGCATCTTTTGAATATGCAGATCCCTCCTCGCCAAATTGGTATGAACCTAACCCTTCTAATCCAGAAGTGTTCCGTCTCCACAAGAAAGGGTTGGGTATAACGCTTCGTCAAAACTATTTCTACTTAAACATCTCCAATACCGTACCGCATCAAAAGATCAAATTTAACCTAGAACCTGGAATGCACATTCCTGGTTTTCTGTGTGTTACAATGGATCATCAAAAGTCCCAATCAACTGGCATTTTTCCCTGGTCAACAGGTGTAACCTTGTCAGAGGGTGGGTTAGTAAAAACCGACGAGAAGTTTCCGTTTATGGCACCTCAATCGGGTTACATTCCTTCAGTGAAAATCGACATGCCTGATACAGCCGCTTCATCGTTTAAAATCTCCGTAGTGGAGACATTCTATATTTATTTTTCTCAGAAGAATATTTATGGTCGATTAACGTACGAAGTTGATCCTCGGGGACGTGCTAATATGCTTATCGTGTATAACCCTGAGCCCGGCAACAGATATTTAGAGCCTAATGCGCCCGTTAACTACGGCCGAGTCGACACTGTGGGTATTCCCTACTAAATCAGAAGGCCGCACTGGGGACACCGTCTTATCCTTCTGCCTCAACTTGCTCTTTTCGGATTTGATCTTCGGCTGTTCATGTTCGATTTGGTCGAGGACACTCATCCGATGTTTTGGAGGAGAATAGCCCCGATTCCCGAGAAGTAGTCGTCTATCAATTGTCCGAACTAAACCCACCCTTCCATTTTATTTTAAGTAGATCGAATAAATCGGTGCAGACAGCAGGCACCTTATCGTCTGAAAACCGTAGTACATGCGTTTGAGATTCATCGGGAAGACGGTATGCGATTTTAAGAGTATGTTCATCTGAAGTGAACAGATCAAAAGAATGTTGCTGCTGATCGTCTAAATCCTGCAGTTGTCTCAGTAAGTCACGGACTTTAGTTCGGATTTCGTTGCCAGTAGCAAATTTTAATCTCGGGTGTCATTTGGATTATAGAAATATGAACCTCGACCACCTACACCACTCGATTGCCACCAGCTCCGCTCCCCGCTAACGATATTTAACGTCCAACCATTTCCGCTCCAACTCTCATAGCGTGGCGAGCAACGAAAGCCCCGTCAAATTCGCAATGAGGAAATTCAATTTTTGAAATATATATTGCAGTAAGTAGGCCGACAACAAACAGCCCTAAACAAGGAACAAAAAGCTTAATACAAAGTGCTTTCATAACCAATGTTATAGGTCAATGGCAAAGTGTTGGCCGACCCAACCCGTTGTATCCAAGATTCATGAAATTATATATCGCCTTCATGATACTGACAAAGTTGGTCGCAAATCCAGGATCGTAAACATACTTATCATCCTGAGCGAACACTTGGATGCTTGAACACAGAATCATGACAATCCAAATTAAATGTTTCATTTAGTTGCCTCGGCGTGACGCAAGTCATCGTAGTCCCCTCAATCAAAAAGCATACCGCGATAGAACCGCTCCACTACCTCGATCATGCGTCCGTTTCGCCCGAGAATCTCGTCGGCGAGTTCTACCACGCGCATATTCGGAAACGCCTGGGGACGAATGCGCAGGACTTCCGCTAAATTCGCTTTTTCAGTGGCATCGGGTCGCTCTTGACACAGGACGGCGAAGGCCATGCCGGTCGATCTACTCACCCCGGCGACGCAATGGATGAGCAGTTCGTCTTTCGGACCCACGTCTTTGGAAAACTCGAGTGCGCGTTCCACATGTTCGCGC
>CAVURW010000010.1:0-31323 GCA_963743595.1 uncultured Verrucomicrobiae bacterium | reverse complement strand
TTCAAGATCTTTTTCACGGCGAAACAGAATATCCCCGGGAGCACGTTAACAGCGGAATCGATGCGTACCTTGAGGCTGGCAAGGTTACCCTGGGTTGTCGAGTTTTACCAGTCGGTTCCGGCTCGCGAGACCGAAGGGCTGGGAATGGAATCCGCAACGCCTGACAACTCGCATATGATCGCCCGCCACCGACTGGCGCGGCCTTTAGTGCCGACGAAGTTCGGGTTCTTGGGGTTCGCAAGGCCCTCAAGCGGCTTGTGCCGGAACTGCTTGGCAGGGGCGATTATTTCGGCGTTGCCCGTTGGATGAAGATCACGGCGTGGGACGGGCAACCGGAGTCAGCCTACGAGTCACTGATGTCGTGTTATGATTACCTCGACGGGGTTGCGCCGCCCCAGCATTTGACGTAACGATGCCACAGGGAAAGGGGACGTTTTAAGGGGCGGCGGAATTCGCCGGTCCAAACCGACAAGGAATAGCGTCACTGGGCAGCGAGCTAACGAACAAGGGGGCGCCGGCGGCCTTCTCGGCAGGCACCGGCTGCGAGCGAACGAACTAAGCCCCCGCAGGGCAAGTGCGATACCTTTGTTCGTTCGCTCGCAAGGGCAAAGCCCCGTGCCGTTGCCTTGGCAACCCTTTGTTCGTTTGCTCGCAACGCCCGGCCGCCCACGGGCAAGGCAATTTGGAAGAGAAAAGGTGTCAGGAACCGTTATTTTTGGGATACCTTAGGTGGAAGGCCTCGCGGACGAAACATTGAGTCGAGCCCACCTTTTCCATTTCCATTCACGCCTGACGATCCCTACGCTTGACAATAACGGTTCCTGACACCTTTTCTGTGCCCCTTTTCTTGCCCCAATTCCGGGCGAATCATGTGGGACTCCCTCGTCACCGCCGTACTCAAGAAAGCCCAGATCTTTGAAGGCTGGCTCGGCCTGAATACCACCTCCATCAGTTTCTCGGAGAAATAGAGCGCCGCCAAGTACTCGGCGGCACGAAAGACATGGACATCCGGAATCGCCGCCTCGTCGAAGACCCATCGATTGTAGCGCACAAGATCTCGTCGGGCCGCGCCTTTTCCGAGGAACCACCTTGGCCTTTGATAGATCGATGCATCTGATGGCCCGTGTCGCATTGACGATCTTGTAGCCTTCGACACGGTTACCCGTTGCCATGCGATAGAGCGGCGCGTTGAAGATTGCACGGCGTCGCCGGCGCGACGGGCAATGATCTCGGCGGCTCGTGAAAGACCTCCCAGTAGACAGCACCGGACATAAAGTCGCCCAGTTCGCCGTTACCAAGCATAATTTGCACGTCGCTGGGGATAGTCCCATTAAAGGGCTGCCCCGCAATGACGAGAAGATCGAACGACCCGGTTATGCCGACACCCCTGCGCATACGCATCGTCACGCGTCGAGCTGAACGTTGGAGTGTATAACTTGATCATGGTGGGGGACCGACCGTTTTCGTTGCGTAGGGCTTAAGATTGCCGCTATAGACATCCTGCTTGATCTGGGAAATGCGGAAAGGGGTCGGAAGTCGATTCCGGCGGGTGCCATAGTGGATTATCATTCCACGCCTTCGGCTGTCGCCCGGGAGAGCGAAACGTCGATTCCAGGCCGAATTGCTTGGCAATGCGACGCGTCCAGTTCTCCTCTCCGAAGGGCCGGCCGCGGACGACGCTCCTTCGAAGTGCGAATTCGGGGGACATGAACCAATATTGATATTCTGGGATGAATTCACCTGAGGGAGAAGGACGGGAAAGGGGACAGGTGCGTTATTAACAACTGGAGACGATTACGAGCAGCCAGCCAAAAGGTGAGAGAAAGGATAACGCATCAACCGGACATGCCATTTCTCATCACAGGGGCCGATTGCATCATTTGGCCTTGCTCAACTTGATCGAGGCGAGATTGATCGCCTTCCACTTCTGAGAGTCCTGCGGACGGACCGTCAGAGTGAACTTGCCGGCCTGCGGGATCTCCAGCTTGCCGAGCTTGACCGTCTGAAATCCTCCCAGGTGGCGGTTTTCGGGGCCGTGCCGGCGAGCGTCTGGCCGGCAACTTCAATCTTGAACTCGTTCTGCGCACTGAAACGATGGGCCAGCGGACCGTGACGTCGTATTTCGCCCCGGCGGGGACGTCGAGATCCCACGACACCCATTCCGCGGCGCTGTCCCAATTGGCGATCGCGGCCTTGCCGCCATGCCCTTTGCAATTGATTTTCTGCCGTGCAGATCGGCATCGTCGGCCCTCAGCCCGGACGGTCGTTCTTATCGGGGCGGACTAGAAGGGAATCACGTCACAAACCTCGCCGCCAGTCAGGTCTTTTATTTTTTTATGTCAGGCAATGTTGACGGTTTAAGCGTACATAAACATAACCATATTGCGTGAAAATCGATCATGATCCGAAACCCCATTTTCATGGCGCGAACCGCCATCGCACACACCTCATCTCGACTGCAATGCCCGCTGCGCGGGTCGCTGGATGGATTGACGAAAACGCGCAACCGAATCGTATCGATGCCGTGGTCTTTCAATATTTGGAGGCAATCGGTCGGCTGCCCCTTTGAATCGTAAAAGCGAAAGCCGGTTGCCTCCATTTGCGGAAGCCAACCGACATCCGCACCTTTAGCAAACTCTGCTGCGCTCAGGTTCATGGTTAAACCGATGACGAAGCCGATTGAGTAGAGGAATTTCTTCATTTTTTTCCTAATGCTATTGCGACTTTTTCCAGGAGTGCACATATGCAATTGTAAACGTGGAAGGTAGGTCCTTCGGGTTCGGCAGGCCAAACCAATTCGGCATCGTCTCGCTATCGAAGTTCATGTTGAGCGCCTGGTGCCAGTGGGCGTTGGGCAGGTCGCGGATACAGGCCCCGTCGACATACCACTTCAGGGAATCGGCGCTCCATTCCAGACCATAGACGTGAAAGTCATCAGAAAACCGAAACGACGCTTTCCATACGCCGGGGGAGTGGACCTGTTTCTTTCCGATCTCCGGCGCCACCATCACGTGCGCGTTCGTGTGATAATTTTGCTCTTCTTTTTGGGATTTACCGCAAACTTCAAAGATATCGATTTCCGTCCACAGGGTCGGTTTAGCTACGGAGGGATCTTGCGCATAAAACCAGAACGCGCTGGAAACAGAGGAATTCATCGCACGCGCCTTGATCTCGAAGTAGCCGTAAAGTGCGCGGGCCTTGCTCTTTACCGCAGCCGTGGTGAAGGTGTGATAGACGGGCGGCAGACCGGTGGGGGGCGCTTCCGCACGCGCGGTCAGGTGAAGGCCGGAATCATCCACGGAAACGTTGGCGGGTGAAAAATAGCCGGGCGGACGGCCTTGCCACGTTGGATTCGTATTCCACCATTTCGTCGAGTCGAGCTGGCTGCCTTTAAAATCGTCGGTGAGCTCAGGAATGGGAGTCCAAGTCGAGCCTGCGGGCGGATCTGCATGCGCGACGACGAATGAAAAGTTGATGATGAGTGCGATGGCTATGGGACGGAACTGCATATTTATTTATTGGCGATAAACGCGCTTCTTTCAATGCTTTCACAATATTCTGATGGACGTTTGTGAAGTTTTTAAAAAGGGGAGTCAGTTCAAACCGCATGCGTTGCCTTTTTCCTCTTATTTCGGACGGGGATTTTTAGGAGACGGGATGGCCGAAAATCGACAGTCGTCCTTAATTTTGGAATTACTTTTTTTGATTTGACCCGAAGCCCTCCAACGAAGAGAGTGCCGGAGCTCAAGAGGGGATCGCTCCTCTCAGTCGGGGCGATGTGATAACCAAAACAACAGGAGAAAATGAGAATGAAAACTATTACCAAAATGCTCAGCACAGTGGCAGTTGCTGGTGCTATGATGTCGACTGTCGTTGGCCAGACGCCAGCGCCAACTCCGGCTCCGGCGCCAGACGCCAAGAAAATGGCCCCAGACACCAAACAAGTGGCTGATTTGAAGAAGAAGCTGGAAGACGCGGGCGTGAGCGTGAATTACGTGGAGACGCAGCAAAAGGGCATCACCCTCAGTGGCTACGTGGACACGAGCTACACCTACCAATTTGCCTCTGGCAATTACGGACCGAACGGTATTTCCGGCGTGACGAACGTCAACCAGAAGAATCTTCTCCGTGCTTACGATAACTACAACAACAACTTCAATGTGGACGCGGTGAAGATCGCCCTGCAGAAGTCTCTCTCGGACAAGGATGAGTTCACCGCTGGTTTCCGTATCGATACAATCTACGGTTCCGACGCAAAGTTCATTACCGACAAGACGTTCGATACCAACTCGCTGGCACTGGAACAGGCTTACGTCAATTTCCGCGTCCCCGTGGGTAACGGCCTGGACTTCAAACTCGGTAAGTTTGTTGCGCTGACTGGTTATGAAGTAATTGAAAGCCCCGCGAACCCGAACTTCAGCCGTGGGTTGCTCTTCCAAAACGCTATTCCTTCTACGCACACCGGTCTGCTGGGTGCTTATAAGGTTAACGACGCCTTCGATTTCCAATTCGGAATCGTGGACGGCTGGAACAACTCGCAATCGACCAGCCCGCAAGAAATTGGCTTGGGCCAAAAGACTGGTTTCGGTAAGTGCTTTACCGGCCAAGTGGCTCTGCATGCTCCCGGTAAGAACGCGGATCTCTACCAAAGCTTCGTCTACTCACCTGAAGGTGAACCCGGCGTGAATGCGATCAACGGTGCGAGCGGCGATGTGGTTGTGTACGACATCTACGGCAACTGGAAGCCTCTCTTCCTGAAGGATCAAAACTGGACCTTGGGCTTCAACGTCGATCTCGGTTACGACGGTAACTCAGGCGTGAACCAGGCGGCGATCTCCAGCGGCAGCACGCTGACGAGCACGACGGGTGCATTCGGACCTGGAGCTTACGGAACCACGAACATCAATGCGCTCGAGAGCAGCTCGAACACCTGGTACGGCGTGGCTCTTTACTCCATCTACCAATTCAAGAGCGATGACTGGAAGTGGTTGACGCTGGCTGGCCGTGGCGAGTACCTGCACTGCAGCGGCGCTTACATCCCCAAGTACGGTGGAGCCGGATTCACCGCAACGGGTGCACCGATCTTCAACTCGAACGGCTCTGGAATCGTTCCTTACAGCTCACAGGACGACTACTCCTACACTGCGACGGCTTCCTTCGCGATCTGGGACAACCTGCTGACACGCGTTGAGTATCGCTTTGACCTCCTGCACGGCGCGACGACGTCGCTTCCTGGCAGCGCCAACGAGCAACACGAAATCACTTTGAACGCAGTCTACTCGTTCTAATTTGAAATAGTGCGAAAAGCCCCGAGCATCGAAAGGTGTTCGGGGTTTTTTATTGCTTATAACGGTTAAATCGAAGGAGATGGAGGCTGTGTATCAAAGACTTTCTATTGCTGAATGCAGAGAGTACTTGACCCGAGGTCGATCCGGCTTTCTCGAGTTGATCGAGCTGATCTACAGCAGAATCGATGCGGGCGGTAATGATGCCGTTTGGATTCATCGGTTGACGAAGAGCCAGGCTTTGGCCGAAGCAGAAAAGCTCTTCACTCGCAGCGAGCACGGTGCTGCCTTGCCGCTTTTTGGAATCCCTTTTGCAATCAAAGATAACATAGATTGGGCGGGGCATCCAACAACAGCCGCGTGCCCAACGTTTTCGTACGTTCCCGAGCGCTCCGCAACCGTTGTCCAGCGACTCTTGGATGCGGGAGCTTTTCCTATTGGTAAGACGAATCTGGACCAATTTGCGACCGGGCTTAACGGCACTCGTTCACCCTACGGAGCGCCGCGCTCGGTATTCAACAAGGACTATATTTCTGGGGGGTCAAGTTCAGGATCTGCTGTGGCCGTGGCCAAGGGTTTAGTCGCATTTTCGTTAGGTACAGATACGGCTGGCTCGGGTCGGGTTCCGGCAGCATTTAATGGGTTGGTGGGCTTGAAGCCGACGAAGGGCCGGATCAGTTGCGCAGGCGTCATTCCGGCCTGTCGCTCGCTCGATTGTGTTTCTGTATTTACCCATTCGGTTCCCGAAAGTATCGAGGTGTTAAAGGTGGTGGAAGGCCCGGATCGGCTCGATTGTTATTCGCGCCACGTTCCCGTCCAGCGTCCTGGTTGGTCACCTCCGATTTCGGTGGGTGTGCCGAAGGCAGATCAGCTCGAGTTTTTCGGTGATTCCGAAGCTGCACTGCTTTTTGAAAAAGCGAAGGATCGTGTGCTCGTGAGCGGCGCTCGTGAGGTGGAGATCGACTTTGCTCCCTTTCGCGAAGTGGCAGAGTTGCTCTATTTTGGGCCGTGGGTCGCTGAGCGCTTGGCCGCGATTGAACCGTTCTATAAAACAAATGCGGAAGGGATGGAGCCGACCGTTCGAGCGATTATTCAAAGCGCCGAGCGCCTCTCAGCCGTCGACGCGTTCCGAGGTTTTTATCGCTTGGAGGAACTTCGTCGCGTGACCGAGAAAGTGTGGAGCGAGGTGGACTGCCTCATGGTGCCCACCACCGGCACGATTTACACCGTGGAAGCGATGCTTGCTGACCCGCAGAAACTGAACACGAACCTCTCCTACTACACAAACTTCGTGAACCTGCTCGATCTCTGCTGCATCGCCGTACCTGCGGGCGAGCGCCCGAACGGCTTGCCTTTCGGGGTCACGTTTATGGCACCGGCGTTCTTCGACGAACTGCTTGCGGAGGTGGCCCAAGATTGGCTGCTGGTGAGATGATTTTATGTCAAACGATATGATTCAGATAGCGGTAGTAGGAGCGCATCTCACCGGACAACCTCTCAACAGCCAACTCACCGAGCGAGCCGCTACACTGGTGAAGAGCTGCCGCACTGCACCGATCTATTTCTTGTACGCCCTTCAAAATACGGTGCCGCCGAAGCCAGGCCTCAAACGCGTTACCGGACTGGGCCACGCGATCGAAGTGGAAGTTTGGGAAATGCCGATTACGAATTTCGGTTCTTTTATCCAACTCGTGAAAACACCGCTAGGCATCGGCACTTTAGAACTCGAGGACAGAACGAGCGTTCTCGGTTTCATTTGCGAACCTTTTGCCTTGGATGCCGCCACGGACATTTCCAGCTATGGTGGTTGGCGCGGTTACCTGGCGAGAGACAAGTGAACAGGAACCACTGGAAAGCCCTCACTCTCAACAGGTTCCATGTCGAGACACCGACTTCGCAAGCGACGTGATTAGTGAGGATGAACCGCGCTTAGTGCACATTGTTCACTCTCAGCAAGTTTCCATGTCGACCTTGTGGAGACATCAGTAAAAATCAGAACGGGAGTCCGCAGATTACCGTTCCGTTGGGAGGTAGTTATCCGACCGTTATTTGCCTAACTACTTACAGGTTAACGCTTTATGACCGATAAGTCCAGAACAAAAGTGTAGATTTGAGTACATTTCGGCAACTGTCTGCTATGCGTCCCTGGAGGACTGCTGTGCAACCCGAAACTCTGAGACGGCCTGTTTTAAGTTAACTATTAATTAACATTAAATATATTGAAGATTCCGCGCCGATTACTGAGTTTATTGTCAGACATTTAAGCGGACGTTGAAACTTGAAACTTGAAGCCATGAACCATAAACAGTTAACAGTTAACAGGATGCAGGATGCAGCGTCCATGTAAACTCAACTCCTAAAACTCAGCTAACAGCCGCTCCCTCTCAGTTTTTGTCGAGGTCAAAGGCTAAGATAGCTTTTTCCAACCGGCTACGAACGAAGGTTCCTTTTTCAAAGGTAAAAGTGTCCAGTCCACTGGTGATCCACTGGGGCACATCTGGGAGAAAGGTCGTCATCGGACAGATATCCATCTCTTGAAGATGCATTAGGGTACCAGACTGTGGTGGGTATAGATAGACCGCATTTTCGAGCTTGGATTCAAAGCTTCGCACGCCAGTAAAAAGTGATGTAAAAGTCGTGTTTAATGGTGTAAACATCACTTTCACACCAGTTCAGGGCTTTAGTTTAGGCGGAGTGATGTCAAGGTGATGTTTTCGTGAGTTGAAGTGATGTCTGCTGCTCGTTTTTAGGATGACTTACGACTCAGTTATTCAGTGCTTCTTCATGACTCACCGGCCACAACGAAAACGTTGTGCAAGTGTATGATGTTTTTAAGGCAGGAGACGAGCAACGCGCTAGCTTTGACTCGGCTCTGCTAAAAACATGGAAAGGGATTGTGGCTGGTGGATTGAGGTCGGTAAGGACAGCTCTTTTGTAGGGATTGCTGACGAGATCGGGTCGGGTTTCAGGTTTGAGGATGGGTAGAGTTGGTGGAAGGGTTTGTTGGGGTGGGAAAAAAGATGCGCAGGTGCCGCAGGTGCCGGTGCGCTACCCGGAGAGTTCAAAACCATGGTGAACTGACAGGCATGAATAAAGAACACGTTTTTATCGAGCCGTTAGTTGTCACCAAATACCAAGCTGAAAAGATGCTGGGCTCTCCGCAAATGCTTAAAAGGCTGATCGCCGCACGTTGGGTGATCGTGGTGCGTAAGGGTTCCCGCGGTCGGGCAACTCTCATTGTGGAGAGCCTCAAAAAAGCCTATCAACACTGAAAGCTCGGCGATGTGCCGTTGACTCCCAGCGAAAACGCCAAGACTCTTTTCCTGCGCTCTTAGCGTTTTCAGCGACCATCGGGAGCCGAGACTATACCCCACCCCGCCACCAACCCGCTGAGTCATTACTGGATGCAACGTCACGTTGCCGTCACGCTGCCCAAGCGACGATAGGAGCAGCTAAATCATGTGAGGACGACATTCCCCCCTAAGGTTTTAACCTGGGGGATGGAGAGGGCTCTGCCCGGTCCGAACCTAATCTTTATTACCTTTTCCGTCTGCTGCTGCTCTCAGCTCATTCCCATACGTCGAACCATCACAACAAGGCGTGTCTCCATCGTTCCAGGCTCAATTTTTCTTAGATGCCTTCAACTTGTTCGAGAAGTGAGGGTTTGTCTTCTAAGAGGCAGTCTCGGGCCCCTGATTTATCCATTGCCTGTACGTTTGCCTTCAGCTGCTCAATCATAGGATCGTCTGCGGGCAACTGTTTCTCTCTTATTGACAACAGCTGTTGTAAAACATCTTTAAGTTCCACCCATTGGCCGGAATCATTATATATTTTAAGCAACCTTTGTAGCGTGCAAATCATCTCCGGCTTCTTAGGTCCGAATGATTCGTTACTTATTGTTAGAGCTCTGCGAAAAAACGGCTCGGCCTCGTCTTTTCTACCAGTGTCAAACAACACATTCGCCAGGCATTCGAGGGTCCTGCCTGTCACGATGTCAGTGGAACCATAAATCTTTTCCCACACCTTAAGAGCCTTGCGTATGAGGGGTTCGGCTTCGGTAAAGCGTTTCTCATGCGCAAGCATAAAGCCTAAGTGGTCGAGTGTCCTTCCTACCTCCGGATGGTCGCTCCCCAAACTTTCTTCTTTCGCTTCAAGACTCCTATAAACTTCCTCAACACTCATTCCTAAATACCTGTCCTTAAAATTGGACGGCATTCTATCTACGACCTCTTTGGAAATGCCTATGTCTGCATATCCTCTCAAGCGAGGTACCCCCGAAGCAGATGTAGATTGCGGATGCTTTGCGTCCAATCCAGGCTTAAGTTTGATAAGCGGTCTATCTGGTGAAATTATCACATTATAGGAGCCAATAGCTGTTGTGAAATTGACCCTAATATCATCCGGCCTCGCAAAGAAAACTACCCAGAAGGTGTCCAACTCATGTCCAGGTTCCTCCATGACACTAAATCCTCCTGCGATCTCGTCTGCTTCGAAGATGAGTTCCTTTAACCGCACCTTGAATGGAGAGGGAGGGGTCGTAGAAGTATATCCACTATCATACCTCTGCCAACCATAGCCCTCTACAGGACATACAAGTAGTAAATGCCCTACTTGATCAAGGCAAGATTTCTCTAAAGGCATAGAATTAATTATCGGGTTTTAGAACAGGAATGGGAGCGCCAATTGAGCCAGGCGGTTGTCCCAAAGTCGCTTGCCACTGATTAACGCCATTTACCCGTCCATAATACTGCATTGGCCTAGGCGTTTGTACAGGGTATTTAAATAAGATGGGGGGCGAGCTCTGTAAAAATGTAATTGGCAGGGCCCGGTCGTACGTGAGAGTCCCAGCATCCGTAACCCACTTATTAGGTAAGAGAGATTGACCTTCAAGATCAGGGAGGTCTGTATAGTGCCATTTTTGATCATCATTTGTGAACGTCCGATCACTAGCGTCAGGTTTCGGTTTCCCATAATTAGGAGTTACAGGCTCTTCTGGTGGAAGGTTTGCCTTAGCAAGTTCGTCTGCCGCTTCTTGCCCAAGCCTTGGACTATCATTATGTACCAACAACTGTTCATTACCTACGAAATAGTGATGATCAGTTTCTACCTCAAATGTATAGGTAGGGGCAAACCGATGCTCGGAGACCACACTCTTAACTTTCAGCTGGACTTTGCCATCTCGACCGTACACCTGCTCTCCAGGGTGTAGGTATCCAGCTTGGATGAACGCATGCCGGGTAACCGAATAGATCGGGTGACCAGGAGTGACCTCGATAGGCTCACCTTGGGACAGGGTCAACTTCCAAATTTCACAATGCGAATGGGCAAACGTGGTAAGAACAACACGACCGGTTCCGTTCTTGATCGGAGGGGCTCTGCCAACCTCTACAACGGTGGCCCAAGCCGATGTGAACATCTCAGGATCGGTAAACCATATCTTGGCTCCCTCCTTAACATGATTCTTCTCGATCCAATCCGGAGACCTTAAGCAAACGACATCGGTATAGTTCGTGCAACCATCTGTTGATTTACTGATGATGCTCAGTTTCACCGTCTTCCAGGTGATTTATCAATTCTTGGATGTCGTGAAAACCATCGATCGCCAAAGTCGGATTACAACCACTCAATACGATGCGATTCGGGAACCGCTTCAGGTCACAGATGCTCTAAATCGGGTGGTTAAATATGGATGGTGTACCTGTGGAGGGCTGGCCACGCTCACGGATTCCAACAACAATGTGACGCAGTGGAACCGAGACATTGAAGGTCGAGTGATGAGTAAGGTGTTCGCGGATAGCACACAAATCACATACACACGTTGACCTATCCCACTTCCACCGGGTTGGTCAGTACCATGAGCTATTTCCCGAATCAATGTCCATCAGGGACGGGCAATGGAGATCAACGCCTTCAAGAAATCAGTAATGCCAAGACGATGCAGTCCTTTTAGGGCATTCCCTTTGTGAATTGTGGCCCGCGCGCCATGAATTCTGGATACTTACCGCTTTCTGTCTGCATGAACTCAAACAGACCCAAAAAGCGAAAGATACTCTTTTGAGTGCACCGCCCGATGTTAGGGAAACAGCTATCTACTGCTACAATATGGCCTGTTACGAGTCACAGCTAGGCAATCTTTGTGAGGCGAAAGTGCTGCTGGGAGCGTGCATTGTCAAGGATAAAAAATACCGCGGGAAAGCCGACCGCGTCCATGAAATTTTGTTCAATACGCAGGAACCGGATCACCGACTGCGTTTGGCCGCAATGGAGAGCCCGCATACCTCCGCTGAAGATGTGATTAACCCTATTAACAACCAGCCGTGGTATGGTTTTACTAATGGCAGCTGGAACGGTCCTGATAGTGGCAAACTAATGGATATTAATAGAGTAAAGTGATCCCTGCAAGACGACGACCCTCTTTATTTGGTGCGATTCTATGCTCAACCGGTGTAGCGGTGCTAGCTTCGATAGCATTCTATCACCACAACACTGGACATCTCCAGTTTTCTCGTTTTGCGCATATCGCCGTTTTATTGAACGATGGAAATGTATTATTGGCTGGAGGCGAAGTGTCTGGCTCTTACTCTATTAGTCCAGAATACTGTAACATCCTGACAACATATTCGTGGATTCCAACTTCCTGGTTCTACACTGACGAGCAAGTGCTAAAGAGCTGTGAAGTGTTTGATTCAGCGACAGGTGCGTGGAAAAGAACCGTTGATTTGGTTTACGGAAATCCCTCGTCTGGATTGCTTCTCAACTCTGGTAAAGTCTTTGTCGGTGGATTTCATCCCCAGATTTACGACCCCAGAATCGGAAAATGGGAGATAGCTCCAGATTCAACGAGATTGGTGGATTTGATTAGACAACCTGGAGCAAAGCGACTACTCGAAAATGGCATTAATTCGTTTAGCGCCACTATCGTCGACTTAAGCACGGGCAATTGGGCTCGATTAGACACAGGAAATCGGGAAAAGCATGCCGACAGCTTCTTTGTCGAGCATTCTACTGGTAGTATGAATCAAGCTCGGTTTGATTTTACCGCAACACTTCTCAAAGACGGGAGGGTTTTGGTGGCAGGTGGAGCGCAAAGGGGTTCGATAGGGCCAGGATATCACGAGCTTAACAGTTGCGAATTGTACGACCCTACTACAGGAAAGTGGGCTCTTTTGCCGTGATTCTTCATCCGCCTACGGACAAGCAGGGTTCCGCTTTCGCGAGCTTTGCGATCTGTGCATTGTGCATTCTTTCGATATGGGCCGAAGGAGACGATGCTCACCAGGGCGAGATACTTGATGCCTCGGGAAAGACCGTAACTCCAGACGACCTGACTAAACTAATACAAAATGTTAAGGGATACCAGCCAGGTCAAACAGTAATTATTATGGCATGTTATGGGGGGCATACCCCTGATTCAATTGCAGAGAGGGACGATCAACAATAACCAGAAGTTTTTTGGCTTCATAAATGGCGCTTGGACGCGCGAAGAACTAGTTCCTTCACAACTACCCAAGTAATATTCACTTTAATATCCACGTTCACATTAGGAAGGTAATAGGTGCGTCTCGTAACTGTAACATTAACTTTATTTAAAAGGATGGCTTTATTGTTTATTCTAGTAGCGCTATGCTTAACCCTAGCAATATTGCGCCCCTACCAGTCTAGGACACTTCATTTTTCCCGGTTCGATCACATTGCCGTTTTACTGAACGATGGCAAGGTGTTGGTGGCTGGAGGTCGAGTCTCTGGTCTTGATTATATCAGCCCAATATATTATAATTTGCTCACCAAATGGTTGTGGGCTTCAACTTCGCTCTTTTATCGAGACGATCAGCGTCTTATGACCTGCGAAATATTCGATCCCTCAGCAGGAACTTGGAAGAGAACTGGGGATTTAATTTTCGGAGATCCCTGCGCTGGATTGCTGCTAAACTCAGGTAAAGTCTTTGTTGGAGGATTTACTCGAGAGTCACATCCAGAGATTTATGACCCCTCAAGTGGGAAGTGGGAACTTGCTCCAGATTCGACTCCATTAGTAAGTTTAATCAGATTACCAGGACCAAAGGGACTCCTCGAAAACGGAATCAATTCGTTTACTGCCACGGTTGTCGACTTAAATACAGGTAATTGGTCGCAATTAGATACAGGTAAACAAGAGCCTACCGACAGCCTCTTTGTTGACCTTGCTGGCAATAAGATCTTGTGGGCTCACGGCACTACATCATCGAATGTTGAGTGTGGATGCTCAATCTTCAATCTGTCTTCTCTTCAATGGACAAGCGTTGAGATACCACAAAACACGGTGGGATTTAGGGGGTGCAGAGCGACACTTCTGAATGGCGGGGATATTTTGACCACGGGCGGACCAACTAATAGTAAGTGCAAATTATTTGATTCTAAGTTGTACCATTGGCGAATCACTGGCCAACCCCTCTACCAAAGATTAGACGAAGAGGTTCTACCTTTATCGGACGGTCAGATTCTCGCTTGTGGGGGCCGCAGCGGCCCACAGGCTCAGCACATCCTAGCCGACTCAGAGATTTTTGACTGCAAAACTGAAACATGGCACCTAACTGGAGCACTGAATCAACTTCGTTTTGATTTTACGGCAATACTTTTGAAGGACGGAAGAGTTTTAGTGGCGGGGGGATTAGGGGGCACTACGGTACGGGAGGTTCATACGCTCAACAATTGCGAATTGTACGACCCAGTTAGCGGAAAGTGGACTCTCTTGCAATAGCGGTGACTTCCGACTTTCATCTTTCATGATACTTCTGCTGAGAATTTGTTCGCTGTTCTGGCACACAAGAATTCGTTGTTGCGTATCGGAAGATGGAAGATAGAAGATAGAAGATACATGCGAAAGATCTTAGCCTTTGCTATGGCATGGCAATTTAAGTGTTCGTTGCCCCGCAGCAAGCAGTGGCACGCCGTTACTAATTGCAGAACAACAAAAGGCGCTCGAAAAAATAGCGAAGTTGATTAAAGCGGGCGGACTGATCGCGCTGCGAGGTTGTCAGACCGCTGGAGGACCAGCTCCTGGAGCTAGCGATGCCTTAATAAAGCAGATAGCGCACGATACAGGACATCCAACAAAGGGCTACCTTGATAATATTGTAACGGATCCTGCGTCACCTACAGGCGTGACATATCCTCCTTCTGAAACCGCGCAGCCTGACGGCAATACCACAGTCACTCATAGGACAACCACTGTTCCATAGGATATGACAATATGACAAAAATACTTTCGTTTTTAATTATGATTCTACCTTCTTATGCAATCGGAGGGGAATTGCTTTACAATTTTCCGTCTTCTTCGGCAAGTTCGGTGGATATACAGTATTATCAATATTTTATTATGCCGAATAAGAAAGGAAAGACTGCAAAACCTCCTCGTATGTTTGTTTCAGAAAAAGATATTCAGTTCATTGACGCGGCCTTAGCGACTATTAATGAATTGCGTTTTACCCGACATTCGGATCTTCTAAAAGGCGTTGACGTTGATGCCCTGACAAGCAATGAATCGATTAAATTGTTTAATGCAGATTTTGTTGAAGTATCGTTCTACAGACGTAGCACACTTACATACAGAATTTTTATTCTTCCAAACGCAGTTATTGCAGATGGAGTATACTACAAAGAACAGTTGCCAGACACAAGCGCCTTGCTTCATTTGGTAATTAAACTCGAAGACTTCTCATACAAGGGGATTCTTCGTCCTCTAAAGTAAGTTTCGTGTGGCTTCAGATAACGCTCGTGTATCGAGATCGATGATCAAACCTTTTTGCAACCGTCCTATTAACGGACGACTTTTGATGGATTTTCCGAAGCGTTGTTACCACTTAGATTGTAAGCGTCTCACATGACACTACTGTGTGAGAAGGTTGTTGATAGGTAGGATGGGTCGTTGTCATCGAAGCGGTGGAGATTTACCGCAAGCTGGCCCAAGGCCCAAGCCCGGCCTGATGCCTTCAAGCCCGATCTGGCCAGTACTCTGTACTCTCAGTAATTACGGTAACCGGTTGAGCAACCTCGGACGAAGAGAAGAGAGAAGAAGCCCTTGCGGCGGTAGCAGAAGCGGTGGGAATCTCCCGCAAACTGGCCCAAAACCGACCCGATGCCACTCTGCCCAATCTAGCCGGGTCTCTTAATAATTACGGTAGCCAGTTGAGCAGTTGAGATCCTTGAAAGCCTTCGAGCGACTTGAGCCCAAGCTGCTCGAAACCGTTAACGACCCCGCCAGCTAGCCTGCCAATAACTGTAGGGAACATCAGCAATCATAAGAAAACCGGCCATAACAAAATAACAGTCACCCATCATCGATCATCAATAACGGCAGAGACGGAAATCCCTTTTTTGCCACACGTCTTCTGGAGTCGGCGCTTTTCTGTTTGATGTGAGCTATCCAAGATCAGCACGAATTGTCGACCTGCTCGGAAGCCCTCAAACCCAAACTGAGGGTTTGGTTTTCGGTCTCCCGACCCTGCCGACAATCAGACACTTGCTTGCAGTCTGGAAAATGGCCAGTCTTTATGATGGATGAAATTTCATTCTTTTTCCTGGCTTCAACCTGAAGACACAGGCTCATACCTCACATACGCCCCGGTGATCAGCTAATTGGGAGATGTACCAAAGCGGCAACAAGTACTCCTCTCTTTTTGCAGTCAAAAGCGTGATTTTCTGATGAAGTCCACGAGTGTACCTTTCAGAACTTAGAACAGGATCCTTCAGAAAGCCGAGGCAGTTTCGTAAGCCTATGAATATTTGAACAAACCAGATCGAATCACCAACCTCATCGCTCACAAGCCGACTGTCTAGCCACTTATAGATAATTCCTTCAAAGCCGTGGATAAACAGATTGCTCATCAATGACTCCTGATCATCGCTGTCTAACAAGCACCGATCCCCGTTAAGCGGGCAGTTAGCCGTCTGACAATCGAGTACCATCATCAACAACTCTTCGATTATTTTCATAACGCCCGGATCAAGACATTTCCGTCGGTTATGAATAAATACACAGGCTTCGTAGGAAACAGTTCCCGCTTCGGCAATATCATGCCGTAATACAAGTGGAATTAGAAACGGATACGCCGGATGTGGGGACAACGATTGAGCCCCATCGTGGTCGTTTACCAGGGAGTAAACGAGACGGTGGGCATCCTGTTCTGATAAAGAGTGAGCACTTAGAAGCTCCGGTAGCAAATGCCTATCGGGGCTGCGACTTTGCAACCCCTCCAAGCGCGCGATTTCCATCTGGAGCTTTTTTCTGAAACTGGGGTTCATAATAGTTCGCAGCCCGACATCGACAAATCGTTTGCTTTGTGCTTGTCTAGCAAACCCGTGACCAACCTTCTTGCTGAAAAACTCCAGAGTATTTTCAAGAACTTGCGCGGCTTTGGCAAGCTCTCGGAGAGCAATGTAGCCGATGCTGTGCGAGAGGTGCGGCTTGCCCTTTTGGCGGCGGACGTGAATTACCAGGTGGCGCGGGATTTCTGTGAAGAGGTCAAAAAGAAATCGTTGGGTGCCGATGTGCTTCAGAGCATTCGCCCCGGTGAACAATTTGTAAAAATCGTTCACGACGAGCTGCTGACCTGTTTCACCGCGCCAGATAAAGGAATGACGGCGAATCGTCCGCTTCGCATTTTGCTGCTCGGGCTGAACGGTGCGGGTAAAACCACCACGGCAGGAAAACTCGCCAAGTGGCTGATTCGCCAACACCAGAAAGTGATGCTGATCGCCGGGGACCGGGCTCGCCCTGCCGCGATCAAGCAACTCGAAATTTTAGCCAAACAAGTAGGTGCGAATGTCCAGACATTTCCCGGTGAAACGGACCCGGTTAAAGTCGCGCAACTCGCGCTGGAAATGATCGAGAAAGAGAAGCCGGACGTGGCGATTTTCGATGCAGCCGGTCGTCTCGATGTCGATGAATCGCTTTTGGAAGAACTGGCCAACGTAAATCTTGTGTGGCAAGCGCATGAATCGCTGCTCGTAGCCGATGCGGCGACCGGCCAAGCGGCCACGCGCGTCGCGGAAGCCTTTAAGGCGCGTGTGCCGATCACAGGTCTTATTCTCTCAAAATTCGATGCCGATACGCGGGGTGGTGCGGCTCTCTCCTTCCAGCGTGTGACGCAGGTGCCGATCCGATTCCTCGGTACGGGCGAGGGGATGGACGCGATCGAGCTTTTCCAGCCGGAACGACTCGTGGGGCGATTGTTGGGGATGGGCGATGTGGTCGGTTTGGTGGAGAAAGCGCAGTTGGAATTCGATGCTGCTTCCGCCGAAAAGCTGGCCGCGAAGATCAAGAAGAACTCCTTCGACCTTCAAGACTTTCTCGAGCAGATCAAAATGATCAAAAGACTAGGCCCTTTACAGAATTTGCTTGGCATGATCCCTGGAATGCCTAAAATGTCAGACTCGGTTGATGGAGATAAGTCCCTTCGACGTACGGAGGCCATGATTTTTTCGATGACCCCTGGAGAGCGAAGGAACCCGGGACTCCTGAATGCCAGGCGGCGCGTACGCATCGCCAAGGGCAGCGGGACTACCGTCACCGAACTTAACGAACTCCTAAGCCAGTTCGAAAAGATGAAGAAAATGATGCAGCAATTTGCCCGGGGCGGAAACCCGGAACAGATGCTGCGAGGACTCACGGGGCGGCGCTAACCAAACACGTTTGGCAAGAGTCGTTCAGAAAATAAACCAATACTACTATGTCTGTTGCAATTCGACTCCGCCGCGATGGCGCTAAAAATAAACCCTACTACCGTATCGTGGTGGCTGATAAACGCAGCCCGCGTGACGGAAAGTTCATTGAACTTATCGGTACCTACAATCCCCGCGTGGCGGATAAAGATGCGCTCGGCGTCAATTCCACGGTGAAATTGGAGCGTGCTGATTACTGGCTCGGCCAAGGCGCGCAGCCCAGCGATACCGTTCGTAGCATCCTGAAAAAAGCCCGCGTAAAAGCGGTGCAAGCCGAGAAAGATCTCGTCGCGAAGGCCGCTGAAGATAAGATCGCCGCTGAAGCAGCCGCTAAGGAAAAGGCTGAGAAACCTGTTGCCGCAGCTCCTGAAAAGAAAGCTGAGAAGAAGCAAAAAGGCGCTCACGCCAAACCAGCTGCTGAAACTCCTGCTGCTGCTCCGACACCGGCAGCGACTCCCGCTCCTGCTGCTTCCTAACTCGTTTACAAACAGAGACTTACGCTGCTAGCTGGCCATGAAACACTTTCTCGATTTTGCCGTCCGTCGACTCGTCGACTACCCGGATGACGTGCAGATTTCCGAAACGGTTTCGGAGCCGACTCCGTCGCCTGCTGGCAGTACGGCACCCCAGCGCCCGACGCGGATCGCGTATCGTGTGGGTCTCCATCCCAGCGATATCGGTCAAGTGATCGGCAAGGGCGGACGCACCATCGGTGCCATTCGCTCGCTGATCCAAGCCGCGTCCAAGCCCGGCCAACTCTACACCGTGGAAGTGGTGGAAAATAGTTAGAACATGGGGAATCTCCGGTGCGCATCGATGTTCTTACTCTCTTTCCGGAAATTCTTCGGGGCCCACTTGACGCCTCGATCCTCGGTCGCGCTCAGCGTGCGGGTCAAGTAACGATTCACCTGCATCAACTGCGGGAATACGCGCTGGATAAACACCGCACTGTGGATGAAAAACCGTATGGCGGCGGGCCCGGAATGCTTCTGAAATGTGAGCCGATGTTTGCCGCACTGGAAGCGATTCAAGCGATGGATCCCACGCTCGGCCACATCATTTTACTGGGGCCTGCAGGCACCCGTTTTACCCAGGCGAAAGCTCGTTCGCTTTCGACTGTTTCCCGACTCATTTTTGTGTGCGGCCACTATGAAGGTGTGGATGAACGCATCCGCCAACACGCCGTGCAAGAAGAGCTGAGTCTGGGCGATTTCATTTTGACCAACGGTGCACTGGCCGCTCTGGTGATCATCGACGCCGTTGTGCGACTTCTCCCGAACGTGGTGGGCAACGAAGCCTCCACGGAATCGGAATCGTTTAGTGAATCGCAGCGCGGCTTGGAAGGCCCTCAGTACACGCGACCGGAGGAATTCCGCGGTTGGCGTGTACCGGAAGTGCTTCTCTCCGGAAACCACGCGAAGATCGCCGAGTGGAACCAACAACAGGGCAACCGTCGCACCGCTGATTTGCGGCCTGACCTCCTGACCCCCTCTTCCGAGCACATTTGACCCGTTTTTAACCCACAACACGTAAGGAAACCCATGCAACTCATCGAAAAAATCGAAACTGAACAGTTCAAGAAACACGCCCCGTTCGTCGTCGGCGACTCGGTAAAAGTCCACACCAAGGTTAAGGAAGGCGATAAAGAACGCGTCCAGATCTTCGCCGGTATTGTCATCGCCCGGAAAGGCCGCGGCCTCAATGCGAGCTTCACCGTCCGCCGCATCAGCTATGGCGAAGGCGTGGAGCGTATTTTCCCGCTGAACTCCCCCCGCATCGAGAAGGTTGAAATCGAGCGCCAGGGCCAAGTCCGTCGCGCCAAGCTGTTCTACCTGCGCGGTCGTAAAGGTAAGGAAGCGCTGTTTGTTAACGAGCGCGCCTCTGCCGCTTCGGCTCGTAAGGCCGCTGCTGTTGCGAAAGCCGAAGCAAAAGCGGAAGCTAAGTCCGGTAAGTAAGCCTCAATAGGCAGGCAGTCTTTTAGAGAAGCGAGAGGCTGGATATTCCGGCCCTCGCTTTTTCGTGGACGCCTTTAATATTTGTACCGAATTCCGGCATAGGCCGTTGCACCCAGAGCGGGGTAACCGAGCACTGGCTGGTACTTTTCGTTGAGGATGTTTTCGCCACGAGCCCAGAGCTCCAAGTTCGGCGTGACCCTCCAGGTTCCCGTCATCCGGAGCGTGGCATAATTCGGTAGTTCGATATTCTCCGGTGCGAAGGTAACCGGGTCGAACGTCTGATCTTGTCGCCCAATAACCCACGTGCCGCCCAGGGTGAACGTGAGTTCGGAAATCGGTTTCCAGACCGCATCGGCATTGAAAAGACTGCGCGGGCGACGGATGAGCCGCAGATGATCGGTGGTGTCCTCGGCAGTGAGATAGGAGTAATTTGAGGTCAGCGTCAATTGATCCAGCGGGTGCGCGGTCATGACGATCTCCACACCCTCCGTCATGGCGTGCGGAATGTTTTGCGGGATGAAATTGCCGTCAGGTTGGATGAAGTTGGAGATGTGATTGTGGAAATAGGTGGCACCTAGCGTGACCCGGTCTTGAAGGAACGGTTGCTCCACGCCGAATTCCCAGCCGAGATCCTTTTCCGGCTTTAGATTCGGGTTGGCTGCGCCGGGATAGTAGAGGTCTTGAATGGAGGGTGGGCTGTAGGCGGAAAACCCGGTCGTGTGAACCACGGTGCGTGTGGGGTCGATTCGATACGAAACGCCTTGCCGCCAGGAGACAGCGCCGGGGTAATCCGAGTAGGCGTCGTAGCGCACCGAATTGAGAATGTTGAGCCCCTCGATCGGCTGGTATTGGCTCTCGAGATAACCGCCGATGGTGAAGAGGGTGTTGGTCACGGGATCGTCGTTCGCCACGTTATCACGGAGCACCACACTCTGGTTATCGCCTTGAATACCGGCGGAGAGTTGCCAATTCCGAGCGAGTTGCAGGTTGTTTTGCCAATCGAACAGATCGGTATTGATCTGTTGGCGGGTGTCGATTGTGAAAACGGTGGGCATGCCGTAGTCTTGGTAAACTTGGCGCTGTTGATCGTGTGTAAAGTAGCAGCGCGTGGTATAGAACTGGGTCGTTTTCCACGTAATGCCGGGGGAGAGATTCCAGTCCTCAATGACCAATCGCGCGGTGGGATCCGGCGTGAAGATGGAATTGGGCGAAGCGGCGCAGGTCTCTTGGTAGCTGGTGAGTAAATCGAAATAGAGATCCTTGCCGATCTGATAACCATATTTGCCTCGGTAAGCGGTGTTTCGATAGTCGTTATTCGGGCGATCGAAAGCCGAATCCATGCGTGACGCTCCCAGTGAGTAATCGAAACCGCTCTCAGAACCGCGCAGCTCTGCGCCTTCCCGGAACGTATCATACGAGCCGCCCTCAAAGTAGACGGAGCCGGTCGGTTTTGTGAGACCCTGGCCTGATTGCGTCACGATATTCACCACGCCCCCGATGGCATTCCCGCCAGAGACCGTGGAGTCGCCTGTGCGCACATCTTCGATGCGGTCAACGTCATCAAGCGTGAGATTGGTGAGCTCGTCATCGGCACCGGAGAGCCCGGCCGCCTGGCGTCGGCCATCGATCGTGATCAGCGTGTGGTTGCTCTGGGTGCCGCGCGTAAAGAGGGACGTCACCTGCCCCTGCGTCCCCGTCCTCACGACCGCGATTCCTGGGATCTGCTCCAGCGCATCGACAAAGGAATCGTATTGGTGATCTTGAATCTGTTGATGGAAAACCACCGTTACCGAAGCGGCGGTGGCCTCAGCAGCCACGGGAAGGCGCGTGGCCGCGTAGACAACGACCGGCGTTTTTTCCACGGTCGGGGTTGGCGAGATTGATGGCGTGGGCGATGGAGTATGAGTCGGTGTGGGCGTTGGCGTGGCTGCTCCCGAAAGCAATGTCAAAGGCAGCGCAGTAGCGATTATGAAGAGACTGAAACGGAATCTCATGCGCCGGGAGCATGGAAAAACCAGTGTCCGAAGGCAAGCGCCGTTGCTGTATTACAAGAACCTGCCTGGGCGCTCTGTTTTGTACAGAGCCCCCACGAATTGGATGACGTGATGGGCAAACTGAATTGCGTCAAAAATGGCTCCCAAGACCTGCACCATGAACAGCACGACGTTGAAGAGTCCTTCGAGCAACAGCCACAGACCGTAAAGCAACTCGAAGATTTCCATAATCGAACAGCCCGCTACGGTCGTACGCAGTAACCGAACCGCACCAGATCGAGCCCGACACAGAGCCAGAGGGTGCAGTACGCGAGGTGGCGCGGCTGTAAAGTCGAGCAGACCTGGTTCAGAAATTGCCCTACTGACCACCCCATCATCCCAGAGAAAACGGGTGCGGCGAAAAAGAGGCAAAGCCGCTCAGGAGCTGTCTCCAGGAGAGCGTTTCGGCAAGGTGCGAGCGACCCCAGCCCGAAGAGCAGTCCCAGGACGAAGGAGGTGACGACGGCCCATTCCACGGTGGGCTCGAAACTCATCGGTGTTGTGCTACCGCTGGCGCTCGTGCTCTTGGAATCGAAGAGCCCGGAGAGATCGATATTAGAAAGGCATTGAAAGAGAAATTGAAAGAAGCCTTGGATGATAAAGATGAGGGTTTCCTCCATATGCTAAGTCAGACACACGCTGACGGAATTTCGTTCAAGCGAAGGCTTGCGTTGTTAGAACCGACGGGTTACACGACTGGGGCATGTGGTATTATACGGAAGGAGCATTGCCGGTTGGGCCGTTGTATCCCCGCGAGCTCTGCGAACGCCCCGGTGTAACGACCGCGACGTATGTGTGGAAAGAGGGGTTGCCGGAGTGGCTACCTCTGGCGAATGTACCAGAACTGGCGGCTCTCCTGGGCGAGCGCGTGCCTGTTTCCGCACCGCTCTCAACGGTGGCTCCCATTGAGGAGGCTCCCCTCCAGCGCATTTCCAGGCCGATTCGTCGCGTCCCCAGTGCGATGAGCGAGGCGCAGGCAGAGATTCGCGGACTCACGGAAGGCGAAATGACGATGCGAAGCTGCTGCGATTGCGGGCGGACGTTTTCGACGCGTCTCATGGTGAAGATTGAAAGTCAATGGGTTTGCGCGGAGTGCAAGCCGCTCTACCTGCAGAAGCTGACCGAAGGCGTGATTCGTCGCAAGGACATGACGCTCAATTACGCCGGTTTCATAACGCGCATGCAGGCCTACATCTATGACTACATCATCGTGAGCGCAGCGGCCTTCTTTCCATCAGTTGGCTTGAACATTTTGATCAACCTCGTCGGCAGTGCTGCAGACAAAAACACGGTGCAGATTTTGGAAATGCTGTCGTCGTTTATCGTGCAGATTTTCGCCAGTGTGTTCTATGGCACCATCCTCGTTACATTACGCGGTGCAACGTTTGGCCAGAGCCAATTGGGCATCCAAATCGTCACGTTAGATGGGCGACCGCTCCAATTCGGCATGGCATTCCTCCGCTCGATTTGCAATCTGCTCACCTACTTGAGCTTGGGCTTAGGATTCCTGACGCCTCTGTTCGATCCCGAGAAACGGGCACTCTCCGATTTCCTCTGCGGAACGCGTGTCATCTATACCAGGAAAGAAAAATGAGATTTGAATGTATCGATTGCTACGGTGCCCTGGATACGCGAATGATTAGCGGAGGCGGTGGCTCGATGGAAGGAACCTGCCGGAAATGCCAGACCTCCTGGGAACTCTTTCCGGTCAACCGTACATCCGACTCGCCGGGCTTCGACGAACTCTTGCCGGTGCCTTTGACGGAGGGTGCCTCCAGCTGTTACGAGCATCCTGAAAACGAAGCGAAAATCGGCTGTGACAGTTGTGGACGCTTGATCTGCAATGTGTGCGTCTTGCCAAGGAATGGAAAAAACCATTGCCCGGCCTGCTGGTCTGGCGGAAAGGCGAGCGACGATATCACCGTAATCCCACGGCAAATGAATTACCTGCGCAGCTTTGGCACTTTAGCGTTCTATGGATTTCTCTTTTTCCCGCTCGTTCCCGCCAGTGCTTACATGCTGCTCATGGCGATGCTCAATCGACAGCGCTCCGTGATTCCCACACCTATCATCACCGTATTTGTGAATCTCATTGTGCTGTTATTTGTGAGTCTGTTTTACGGACTTTACTTCGTGGGGATCGTGATTGCATTACTCAATCCACATCATCCAGGAGGCAATTAAATCATGACGACACGATATAAAAGAGTGACTGGATTTGGCGGGAATAATCGCTCGAGACGGCGATTGTTCATTGGCGACGACCATCTCTTAATTGTCGAGCGAATCGGGCTGACGGAGGATTACTGTCGAATCGCCTTTAAGGACATCCGGTTTATCGGCTTCCGCCATCGTAAGCTCAAAATCGCCTTTACGATTCTTTACGTGCTCTGGTGGTTGGGAACAATCGCTGCTGCTGCCGTGACTCTCCTCACCGGTTCTTCCCTAGAGGTGGTGGCTGAAGTTTTCGGCGGCACTCTGCCGATAACGATCTGGTTTTCGTATCTCTATTTCCGAGGCGCTGCGGGGATCTGCATGATCGCAACGGACGTCCAATGCGTGCCCATTCCCATACCCAGAAAACGGGCCGCCGCCCTTCGCTTCGTGGAATATTTGAGGCAATTGGCGGTTCCCCAGTACGGCAGAAACTAAAATGGAGCCGCGAACGCTAGGGCAGTTGATCAATACGGAGGAACCGGGTTGGCGCCTGGTTCACGAATGGCTTTCGGCTGCGGCGGTTCCGGTGGAAATCTTACCCGCCGCACTGGCTACTCGAGAACAAGCGCTGCTGGAAACGCAAGTAACCACACGCTCGCCGATGGGCGCGATTGTCTATGAATGCGCTGGAATCATGGTCGATCACGGCTGGCTTCGAATTTTAGGGGCAGGGGGGCACCCACGGTTGCAACGCTCGTCACCCGGCTGGAATCAAGGGCGTTCGCACGGCTATTATTTGGTGGCGGACGACGTCATGGGTGGTTTCTTTGCGATCAATGGCGGCGGCCTAGGCAGTGATCCCGGGAAAATGTACTATTTCGCTCCGGACCGTCTGGAATGGGAATCTCAAGACATCACCTATTCCGATTTCATCCGGTGGTGCGTAACAGATAAACTCGCCCTTTATTACGAGTCGATGCGATGGGTAGGCTGGGAAACGGAGGTAGAATCGCTCACCGGAGACCAAGCCCTGACGGTTGTTCCGTTCTTGTCCACGAAAGGGCCTCCGGTAGGTGAACGGTACCGTGGCCCAGTGCCGATGTCTGAGACGTTTGGGCTCATGGGACCGGGCTGAACGCGCGGGTTATCGCGGAGGTCAATATTCGTGCTCGTGATGCTTGATAAAAGAGGTGTGACGTCAAATGATTTGACGCGTGCTTACAGCGTGCCTTAAAAGCTTATAACAACAACTACTTACGCGAGTAGGAGCTTCGAGCATAACAGAACTCATAGCAGATGAGGGAGGTTGACATCCGCTATGAAAATATATGGCAACAGAAATCTCAAATGGTAAGAAGACGGTGAAGTTGTACAGTTCGGTGAATCGGGGCAAGGCGATGTTCCAGCTTTCGTATTACGAGGGCGGGAAGCGGGTCCAGCGTAACTTTGCCGATAAGGCAGAAGCGAAGCGGGTGGCTCGGTCGATCGTGTGTGATTTGGCAATGGATGGAGAGGCGGTTGACAAATTATCGACACCGGAGCTGGAAAGTTACGTGGCGGCTCGGAAAGTTCTGGCTTCAAATTATGCGCTTCATGTGGCGGTGGCTGAGCATGCTCAGGCGGTGGCCAAACTTGGAAAGTCGAGTTTACAGGAAGCGGTTGAATTTTTCTTGCGGCATCATCGGAGCGATGTGGGTCGGGTCGCGCTGGATACCCTATGCGAACAGTTTGTTGCTTCGCGGGCTCAATCGGGCTTTTCAGCCAAGTATGTAACCACTTGCCGAAGGCACCTCGATTTACTATTGAAGGGATTTCGGAGTGACAGTCTGAGCGACCTCAGTACGGAAGCTCTCGATCAATGGTTGGGAGGGGTAACAAAACTAGGCGCGGTCTCCAAGAATAACCTGATCAAGACGCTAATCACCTTGGGGACATGGGCTGAGAAGCGGGGGCATCTGGTCAAGGGATCAAGCCCTTTTAATGGAATGATTCGTTATAAGGAGCCGAATAACCGCCGTTTCGATCTTTAAACCGGAGGAACTGAAAAGCTTGCTCAATCGAGTGGCTCTCGGCTGTGGTCCCGTTCCTGGCACTGGGAGCATTTGCCGGATTGCGAGCGGCTGAACTGCAACGGTTGGACTGGAATGAGATCGATGTGGAGCGAGGATTTGTAACGGTCGATGCAAGTAAAGCCAAGACGAGAAGACGTCGCCTGGTTCCGATCTCGGATAATCTCAAGCTGTGGCTTCTACCTCACGAACAAGCATCCGGCCCGATTTGCCTTCACAATAACCCGCAGGCGGCAGCGCGAAGGTGCTGCAAGGGATTCAAGTGGGCAAAGAATGGTTTACGGCATTCTTATATCTCCTATCGGCTGGCGATTCTTCATGATACGGCGCGGGTGGCTTTCGAGGCGGGCAATTCACCTGACGTGATTTTCGGACATTACCGGGAATTGGTGACCCCGGAAGCGGCTCAGGCGTGGTTCAATATAAACCCAGTCAAGAAATAGTAATGGTACGTGCGCGCGGTTTGAAGGAATTGGACTTCAGACCGCTCTCACTACATTTTTACTCAATGTCTGTTGCGGAAATGCTGGCCACGATAATGCAATTTACCGCCGAAAGTTCGGGCAAAGTCCTGATGCAGACGGCTGGCCCATTGGCGGGAAACGTGGTGCTCTCGGGCGCACCAACTGGCGGAGGGACGTTTGCAGGGAAGCAGTTGAGGACAAAGACACAACATCGCCAAGTGCAACCGGAGACTTCGTTGCTTAACTTCTCCTTGGGAGATCCAGTCAAAGACGCGAATAAGGGTTTCACTTGCGAGGGTAAAAGCCTGAGCATCCGAATCCGATTCTTCATCGAGCGTAGGATTATTAACAAAGGGTTCTGGGGGAGAGCGACGTAAAGCAATCATTGTCCGCCTCCATTAGATTTGTAACAGGTGCGGCGGGCGCGATGTCTGGCCAAGTTTTGGTTTTGGTTTAAGTAGTCTTTGACCTTTTGAGGATCGAATCGGATAGCACCTCCGAGCTGGATATAGGGCAATCCTCTTTTCCTGAGATTAAAGACCGTTTTACGGCTGACTTGGAGGTAATGAGCGACTGAATCAACGGTCCACAATGTGTTTTCTTCTGAAGGGTTATTTGAATTTTGATGCATGTACGTAATAAACACGCTTCCTGAAACATCGGGTAGGACACCTGCTGCACTTGCGGCAATTGTCCAAGTTTTTTTCTGGTTGCATGGTCCTAGATTTGACAACGCACACCAAATGGCACGCACGGAACACGACCGGCGACCACCGGGAACCGAGCTTCACCCCCCGCTTTTTGTTTTCCCGAGCCCCTCCACCTGCCTTGGGCTCGGGAACAATAAGCGGCAAAATAATTCAGCGCAGTCGAAGCAGCTGTCGTGACAGGGGTGCCTTCCACCGCGTAGCGGCCCTGGCGCGTCGGCTGCGGCGTTTGCCATTCACCCGTTCTCACCGCTTTCGCGAGTTCGTGGGCGGCAGATCGATCCGATCTTGGTTGAGTTTGGGGCGAGGCTTAGTTTGTGCTGCTTTGCGGGTCAAATCTACCTGCTCGGCTTTCAATCTTTCGGCAAGGGCGAGGGCTTTGTCTGAGTTGGCTCGGGCTTGTACAGCTATTGACGATTGGACTGGTTGAACTGCCTCTCGGAGGTGATCGAGCAACGAATTGTTTGACGGTGCTTTTTCACTCAGGATAGTGGCCAAGGTTTGTAAAATTAGGTGGAGCGATGCCTTCGGGATGGTGATTGGAATGGTGACGAGATCACTTTCGAGATTCTTCCTCCTGCTCTGTCGTTTTACGAGATCGGCGATTACACGACCATTCGGTTTCAGAGTCGCAGGCAGAAGATTGGCTATTTGGTCAAAGGTTTTGCCTTCCTCACGCCATTTCAAAATGTGCGAAAGATGCGGTCCATATTTGGATTGAAAGGGCTTTCCGGGCACGGTTCAGTCTCGTTGCTTAACGAGGCGTTGGCAATTCGAAAACACGAGTGTTTCACGACTTTTAACTGCAGTATGTCGACTTATTCTTGAGTTTTGTTGCCTCGCCTCCACCTAGTGATGTCAATGTCATGTATAACTCAGTGTGAGTCATGACCAAAGCCTGTTTATCGGACGACTCATAACTGACTTATTCATCAGATTACATGACTTCTATCCGCACAACGAAAGCGTTGTGCAAGTGTGTGATCTTTGTAAGAAGGGGACAGCAGGAATGCGTTAGCGTTACTGATGGCGACTGCGACAAAGTTGAAAACTGCCTTTGGGTTACTGGCTTGTTTTGTAGGCGAGGCAGTTGAGCAAGTCGATGGCTTTTTAGGTCAGGGAGGGCTGTGATTTCTTTGGGAAAAGGAACGTCGGTAGCGGCTGCTTTGGCTTATTTCGATAGGCACTTGCAAGTAGGTGATTATTATTCGCAGGAAGCGTCTTTGGAGGGAGTTTGGCGTGGGCAACTTGCCAGGCGTTTAGGGTTGGAAGGTCAGGCGGTTGATCGTTATGCGTTGGCAGCGGTTTTGGAAGGTCGATTTTCTCAGGTGGGTTATGAGGAAAAATCGATGGATCGGGCCAGGCGTTCGGAGCTGCTCTATTTTGATCTTTGCTATAGCCCGCCAAAGTCAGTGGCGATTCTGGCTGCTTTGGATGATCGGATTGCTCGAGACATTCGCAAGATTGTGGATGAAGCGTGGCGTGGGTTTGAACGTGAAGTAGCGGCGACTCGGGATGCTTCCAAGCGCAATGCAGCGGGCAATCGTGTTTATGAAACTAAACAGACCGGTGAACTGATCGCCGCTGAATTTGTTCATAACGCCAGTCGTGTGGGTGATCCCGGTCTCCATTTTCATCGGTTGGTGGTCAATGCGACCTACGACAAGGATCGGGGTGGAGTCTATGCGCTCGATGCCCGCGAAATGTTTCGTCTAAGGAAACAGTTCGACTACGAAATCCAAGCCAATGTCGCTCGGTATTTTCTTGAGAAAGGATACACGACAGTCGTTGGTCAATCGGGCGTGTTTGAAGTGGGCGAAGTACCTCGGGCAGCGATTGATCTCTTTTCTCGTCGGCATGCCCGTGTAAAGGAACGTTTCGCTGAACTGCGTTTGGAACGCCCGAATGTTCCCGATCATATTTTGGATCAGTTGGCCGTATTAGAAACGCGCCCGCAAAAGGTGGTCGTAACCGATTCCGAGCTGCGTGAAGACGTGTTGCAACGCTTACAGGAGGCGGGTTTGACGATTGGGAAACCGGTACCGGGAACCGATGGTCGGTTGGCCTTTCGCGAGGTGGCGGTTAATGCGGTAGCGAGTATGGTTCAAGAAATCTTTACAACGGAGACAGTCGTTAAAAAGGAGAAGGTTGTCGCTCAATTGCTCAAATTTGGCCGGGGCTTAATTGGTCGGAGTGACGTGGAAAAGATCCTTATCTACGACCAACGCTTTGTTGACGTTCCCGCTCTGCTGGGACAGCCAGGCAGCCGAATCATGTTCAGGCCGCATATGCAAATTGAGGAACAATTGCGTTCGGTGGGTTACCGGATGTTGGCTTCCTATAAATCATTAGCTGATCCCAAGACGTTTCCGGTTTACTTTCCCGCAGAGTTATCGTTGGAGCCGGAATCGATTGAAAAGGCCTATTTGCAGGCTCAACTTAAGGGCGAGGACATCACTATGCCGGAGTTGATGCGCAGTCGGGAACAGTTCCGGGCAGCCTATAAATACGTTCTGGAAGGCAAGGAATCGTTGTTTTTTATTGAGGGCGCTGCCGGTGTCGGAAAGTCGTTTTTCTTGCGGGTTCTCAAACGAGAAATCGAAGCCACAGGCAGACAAGTTTTTGCGGTAGCTCCGACCGGGCGGGCGAGTCGTGAAAACCTCGCGGGTGACTTTGAAAATCCTCAAACGATTCACCATTTGCTGTTAAGCAAGAGGATGCAGGATCAATTGCGAGGGAATGTCCTCGTTGTCGACGAGGCTCCGCTCAGTGACGGCGCTTCGCTGACAGCGCTACTGAAAGTTTGCCATGAACAGGGTTGCAAGGTCATCCTACAGGGTGATTTGAAGCAACAGCATTCGGTGGCGGCTATCGACGGTGTTCGCTTCCTCGTCAATGAACTAGGCCTGGGAAAGAACCTCCAACGATTGGATGTTTCGCGGCGACAACTCAAATGGGAGGACAAGGAGATCGCCAGGACGTGGTCTCACGGTCATGTTCAGCAGGCTATCGACATGATGGTTGCTACCGGAAATGTTATTGAAGACAAGAGCATGTCGCAGCTGGCAAAGCAATATGTTGAAGTTCTCGGTCGAAAGGAAACCGCTTTGGTCATCTCCTCCACTCATGCTCAGGGCGATGCACTGGCGAAGTTGATCCGCGAAGAGCGCAAAGCTGCGGGTCAGATCGGATCCGTGGATTGGACGGTGCGAACGGATAAGGAACTCAAAGATGGGGTGCAGTTAAAAGATGGCGGTCAGTTCTTTGCCGATTCACCCAGTTCGTACCGACTAGGAATGCGGCTGACGTTAAAGGACCGTCCAGGCCGCGCGGATGACGCGAGCGGCGGCAAATGGGAGGTTGTCGGACTAGACGAAAAGGGCATCGAGGTCAGGAAAGAAAATCGAACCAAAGTGATCGATGTCACAAGAGCAAAAATGGCCGATTACACGGTCTATGAACCGCGTGACGTGGCCGTTACGACCGGTGATCGTGTTCGCCTTCAGGAAAAGATCGTTGTTTCGACGCTGAATCGGTCGTCGTACCAAACAATCAATGGACCTCGAGCCAAGGATATTTTTGAGCGAGGCAGCATTCAAATTGTCGAGTCACGCCTCGATGACGGCAGCATTTTGTTCAAATCGGGCTTAGTCGTTCACCCGAACGATGGACGGCTGGGTCAAGGCTACGTTTCCACTTCAATCCCTGCTCAGGGTTCTACCGTTGATTGGCTGTTTTGCTACGAAAGCGTCAAATCGCTCAAAGCTTTAGGCAATCTGGGCAGCATGTACGTCAATGTTTCACGTCACGTCAAAGGCATGGCTCTCTACACCGAATCCATCGATGCCCTGCGCCAGTGGGGTGCACGTAAGCATGATCGCCAGCTTGCCAGTGAGGCTGTGCGACTTGCTCAGCGATCCGGCACTCTACCTAAATCCCAGGTTCAACTCGGCA
>CAVURW010000009.1:0-49210 GCA_963743595.1 uncultured Verrucomicrobiae bacterium | reverse complement strand
TGTGTTGTGTAGGCACCCGTACGAGTACGTATTGCTCCCGCAGTTTTACAAAGATCCGAAAGCTCAGTGCGGTGACTCCACAGTTCGGAAGCATCTTTGGAGACAGATGCAGTACCTTCAACGCCCTTCCCCTCAAAAGCCGAAACAACACTGAGTAGACCTTTTCCCGCCAGAACTTCATTATCAAAAATGGCGGTGCCAGCTTGGTTCGAGAAATCTTCAATTCCAACGCCAGCGGCATGGAGAGGATTGATGATAAGGTTCCTGCCGATGTCATTATTAAAGACAGCAACCTCTGACTGAAATGCCGCATGAGGCAATGCCTGGGCACCCGCCTGTAAATCCCCGGTGGCTTTGTCGATTCCTAGCGCTTGGCCAACCTTCGAGCTGCCTATGTCAGTAACGGCACCTCCAGCAGCTGTTTCCATATGCTCCGCGCCGGGAGCAGCTACTTCGCATATTTTGTCCGGGTGCACTAATAGTGTGGCGAGCCCACCACCGACCGCTAATCCTCTAAGTGCCAATTTCTCTGCAAGTACCCCTGAAGTGTCGAGAAGGGTTTCCTTCTCAGCCACCGCAGTTTCCAGTGACGAGGCTGAGCTCTTTATGTCGTTTGTTGCAGCAGTAAGTTTTTCGTCGCTGGAGATCACTTTAGCATCCGCCGTTGCCACATTGTCCTGGCAAGTTGCAGTTGTACGTGTTCTCTCGTCTAAAAGGTCATGCCTAGATTGAACAAACTCATTGAAAGAAGGGTTCTTGGCAAGCGTGGGATTATTCGCTTTCACTTCGTCCAACACCTTAGCCACACGCTCGGCCTCCTCTTGCCGTTGAAGTGCTTGTTGTGCTAGCCGGTCCGCCTCTTGTTTTTCCTGCGCTGCCAATGCTCCTTCTTGCTTAGCAGCAACCGTCTGCTGTGCACCTTCTTGAATACCCTTGTACCCTTCATTGATCTTTTCAGGAAGGCCCGCTTGCTCAACCTTAAAGTCGGCATAGCGCTCTCGAGCTGTTTTAATCGCCTCGCTACCCAAGTCGACCGCCTTGTCTGTCACTTTTCCAACACCCCAAGCCATCCCGCCTGTGGCGAGATCCCCAAAAGCTTTATTGGGATTGCCGTCCTGTAAATCACCCAAAGCGTCCACGGCGAAAAGAACTCTTTCTGACTTGTCGCCAAATTCTGAAACCTCTCCGCCCCTTTCTCCCATCTGCCCAAAGAGCTTTGATTGCTGATCGTGTTGCGCTGCAACTGCGCCAGCAAAGCGCTGAACAGTCTTCTCGATCTTTGCAAACTGTTTAACAGCCCCAGTCGCAGGTATTGCCGCAGCAAACAAGTCGTGCGCTTGACCCGATTCCGTTTTGGGCTCGTCGCCCTCTTTCTCGCCCTTGTCTCCGGTGTTCTGTGCTTCTTCTTTCCCGACTGGCGTCGCCGAGTCCAAAACCGGCTTCTGCTGAGGAGCCGTTTCGGTCACTGGCAACGACAAGGACCAAGAAGCATAAGGATTGTCTTCGGGCATATAACTCGATGATCCTAGTAAATTACACTTATCGCGTCAATAGGCCGGTTATTTCTGCATGACTAAACATATAGAACGGATAATAATTAATCTCATAATGGGGCCTTGTTAGGGCTGAATTTCCACAACGGAAGACGTTTCCAACTTTCGAATGAAGGTTGAATGGCCCGAATAACAAATGGCCAGATACGTTTCAGCGCGGGTGAACGCCACATATCAGAGATCGTTCAACTTTCGATGTTATCGAACGGTTTTGGAATGTCTTGGCCGAACAACAGAATCACCGCCGCATACTGCAAACCCTTGGACGAAAGAATCGTTTGAATCTCGACGCCAGGCCACAGTTCCCTTCCGGGTGTCCCTGTCCTCACTAATCCAGACCGCCTCGTGATTTGAAAGATTGTTAACCAAGCCTTTGAGCAAGCCTCGCTCATTTTCCCGGATCATCGGATACAATATCCCGATGCGTGCCGGCGCGATTGGATCGGTCTTCGTCCCGAACCAGTTTCCATGAACCAGATCCTCGACAAGATCGATCGCACGATGACACTCCTCTTCAGCGTTTTTCAAACGTCGGATTAATACGGGTTTATGCCCAGTCGTCCGGACGGCCAGGGACAGATCAATCTTCAGAGCGCCAAGCCCATCGGAGAAGTCTTCGGTTTTGGCAAACAGGGCGGCCGCTTCCAAGATTTCTTTTGAATTGCGATAATTCAAATGGAGATCGAACTGCTTGGTGATCGTTCTTCCTTTTCCTTGAGCCCGGACACCAACCGATTTCCAGGACCAGGTTCGGCGTTGGTATAACCCCTGGTGCGCGTCGCCCACGATGATGAGATCGCCGTCAATACCCCCACCGCCGCGCCGCTTCTGAACCCACCACTCAAACGTTGACCGCTTAATGCCCGCCAACCGCGCAAAGGCTGTTCCACGTTCCACTCATCCAACTCTGCTGAAATTCCCTTAGCATCGTTTTGGGCGTAGTCATCGACCCATCTTACCTATCGACAGCCTTCTCACACAGTGGTGTCATCTGAGACGCTTACGCTTGAAGCCTCAATATGCACAAAAGCCGGTCCATTAAGGCCGTCCAAATAGGGCTTTTCACGTGAATATTCTTCCAGATTAGCAATGGCGTCATAGATAGCATATGTAGTTGTCCGCCCTCTACATATTCAGAGTCCGATTGGACCACTTCTCGATTAACTTTTGGTCGGCTCGAATTGCCAAAATCAGCAAATCGGCTTTCTCGGCTGCCTGTGCGCTTATTTGAATGGAGGGCGATCCGGGAAAAATTTTGTAATCCTCTGGTGGGATCGAGATCCCATATTGTACATAACCGTTATCCAGCACTTTTCGTTCAATTTCCCAAGGCAAGTTGGCAATGGACATAAGCGTATCCACCTTGTCTTGGGCATGGCTGCTTTGCCCTCGGATAGCCTGGAACACTTGAATTGAATGTAACGCACCCAAAAGTCCTATGATCAAGACGATGAACACCCCAATTATGCCTGCGAAAATCATCAGAAAAATCAGAAGTGGCCCAGCACCGATCATACAAAGAAGGAGGATCGGGACAATCCATGCGCTAAACTTCTCGGAGATCGATTTTAGAATAGCTACGGAATCAAACGCCTCAAGTTTCTTGCTCCCTTTGGCTAGAGCAAGTTCTTGATCGTGGATCAAAGCCCGCTTTAAAGCCGAAGCAGCTTTTTGGTACTTATTCACGTTGAGACTCTCCACTTTTTCCTAGATTTCCGCTACTGAACATATGTGTTAATAAGAATCGTTAATAACTTTTTCAGGTGTGGTGGTACAGTAAAAAACCCCAATCTAGTCAGCGTAAGCACAACAAGACCAGCCATGTCCGCAGGTCGAATCGTTCAAGTGGGAAGACCTTACTTTTTGTGGTTTAAATGTCAAACCAGCCCTGGGCATCTTGTAGTTAATTTCCTGTCGCTCAGGGTTCGACCAGCGCAGGTCACGTGTGGATTGGGCGAGACGATCAAGCTGTATCGCATTAAGTGCTCTATCGCGTTAAATGGACGCTCTAACACGACCAACGGTATCTTAAATCTCGGCAATCTACGCACTTTAGTTTAATTAATGGCGCGTTAAAGCAGGTTTCAAATTAAGGTGAGGACTGTTACAACATTGTACGACTAAGTTCACTCCCATTTGCCTTATGGCTCCATTAACCTGTTAAGGAAAATCGATTATGCCTATTCTCTTCATTTTTGGAGCACTGCCTCTAACTCCCTTCCCGATTCTCTTGGAAAGAGATTCGGCAGTCGCTTGTTCGGATCAATACGCAGCCGTTCTTGGAGTGGACGGTATTTCTGTAGACGCAGCCAAAACGCTACTCAGCACCTTCAATCCAGAAACCTCTTGGAAGGAATCTGGTAACTTTTTTGCCGCTGCGCGGTTAGCCTCTAAGTTTAAAAAAACTAGGTCACTGAAAGACTCCTCCAGGGCACAGCTTAATCCAACAGCAACGCATTAAAGCCCATTGGCCTAGAAAAGAAGAAGTCCCAATCTTTGAAGCGTGCAAATAATCTCAGTCCCATCCCTCCGTCAAATCCAGATCTAAAGATTTCCATAAAGAGTGCAGATCCGGATCGTCCACGGCTTTCCTGCGGTATTTTTTATCCTTGGCAATGCATGCTTCTAGAAGCACTTTCGCCTCACGGAGATTGCCCAGCTGTGACTCGTAACAGGCCATATTGTAGCAGTAGATAGCTGTTTCCCTAACTTCGGGCGGTGCACTCAAAAGAGTATCTTTCGCTTTTTGGGTCTGTTTGAGTTCATGCAGACAGAAAGCGGTAAGTATCCAGAAGTCATGGCGCTCGGGCCACAATTCACAAAGGGAATGGCCTAAAAGGACTGCAGCGTCCCATTTTTTCATAGCGATCAACAGCTCCATCCTTCCATGGAGAACGACCGGGTGCGTCTTTAGGTCTTGGGGCACATTTTCAAGCTCTTCATTGGCTTCTGTAAACATACCGAGTTCCACATACCCGCAGAAGGGTTCAAGTAGGCTTTCGAGATATTTCATTTTAAAGAGGAAAATTAGCTGTCAAAGGGAGAGGGTGCTGACGGGTAAATGCGCCGGTCTTCTATGATTATTTGCCCATTCAGATGGTCAAGGTATAATGGGGGCAAGATGCGTTCTTTCATAATTAACATAACCGCGTGTGCCATGATAGTGGGCTTTGGAGATAAGTCTCTGGCCGACCCAGAAATTTGGATCAGTCCGAATCCGGCGATTAAAACGGTGGACGGCAAGACCTATAGAGGGCTAACCGACGTCAAGAAATTGTTTGAGGAGCCCAACAATTGGAAGATAACACTAGCGTCCATCAAAGGGTTCAATTTGGTAACGGACATTGAGCAATATGGGATCGATACCTCATACGTTCAATCGACACTCCAACCATTTTTTAAAACTCATCCAATGAAATTTATCCTTGGAGAATTTCCATTTGAAGACAGAAGCAGGAAATATCAGGCCGACTCTTCAATCGATGATTTAGAAAGACGGAGGGATTCGGAATTTCCGTGCAGTATCTCATCATTTCCGGGGGCGATAAAGGATTATACTACGCTATTCACACGGGTGGCTTGAGTATGGAGGATGCGGTCACGCAACTTGTAACATATACGGCAGCGGTTCATACTACTTATCCAAACATTAAGATTGGTGAAATTCTGCCGTATGCTTATGCCGGCTTCGATAAGGAGGAGGTGCTTCGTGTGTTAAATCTGTTTAAGGCTAAGTCAGGTGGGGAGATGCAAATTGCCGAATTCGAACCTTATTTCCAGACGGTTGCCGATTACGAAAACTTAAAACAGTTGATCGACACGATGCGCGCAAGAGGAATAGAGACCGGGATTCTATTACACGGCTTAAAACACCCTCTGACAAATCCAACAACAGACCAAGAATGGCAGAACAATGTGCTTGAGGTTTTTCACCAATGCAATAAGTACCATATTACGCCGGATCACTTTCTATTAACCAGTTGGATTCAGGTTCCTGGTCGAGCTGAACCTGAAACTCAGCCTTATACCTTTACCAATACTGCACTGAAGTTACTTGATCAAAACCGTGACACGCCTCCCCGGATCACGCAGTGATGAAATCTCAAGACGAGCCTGAATCCTTATCCAATGCGTTCTGATACATTTATTGATTCTACTTAGCAACCTATTTCACGAACCATGATCCATAGTAGAAAATCGCTGCTCACAAGCAAGTTCGACTAAGATTAGGGTCAGAATAGCACATATCCAGAAGAGCCACTGGTGAGTTAAATAGACCATAAAAATCATATAAAATGGCATATAAATAAGCATTAGTGTTGCCAGAGTATAATATATTACATTCCAAATCTTCAGCGGTCCGATAGAGAACAGGAGCAGTTGAATAATAACAGAAAACATGAGACACTGCCAGCAGTGCCACGATTCAAGTAAAACTTTGCCTTGGGACATTGAAATCAGTTGATTTGGATAATTCTTATCGTTCAAGATCAAGATATTTCCTGGGTCTTCACGTAAAATCTTTTGTTGATTAGATGCGGAGTTTTCAGACACGAAAAGCATCGGGTCTCGGAGCGACAATAGTAGAAGGGTCATAGGAACAACCAAGACCAAGAGATAGAAGTGTGTAGCACGGGCTCGATAAACCATCGACCGATTAACTGCTCGAGTGAGAATAAAATCCGTTTCCGTACCACTTTTTTGAATTCTTGTTTGTAGACTTATGCCTGGAGCAAGTGAAAATACCGCGATAATTACCACAAAGAATAAATTCTGACTTCCGATCAACGACGCAAGGCTTGGGTGATATCCAGGAGTCGAAATGTAATGAATAAATAAGGGACTGACTGAAGCGATCGGAAAAAACCATGAGAATGGATTAGACCCCATTTGAAAAATCAGTAAGGTCCAAAAGTGCTTGATAGGTAGAAAACCTTGGATGGATGTTGATACATTCACTATGGGAAGACACGGCAATATGGTTGCTTCTGAAATTCCCTTTGTTCGTTTTCCAACGGAAGTCAGCCCAAGTACGATACCTAATACTCTGTTTTGGCCTCGTTTTGATGGCAGTTCTTCCTTGGCTGACCTTTGGGTCGATGGACTTTTCGGATCGCTTGCACCAGGCATATGCCAGTTCTGCCAAGGACAATAGTCTCAAAGAAAGTTTGCCTTGGCCATCCGATCTCATGAACGAGCCGTTCAAAGCACCGAGCCTTCCGAGTATTCCTTCAAAACAACTCAGAGGTTCCACCTTTGTTCCAGAAACTTTTTTAAAGGGGATATTGCCTTGGTTGGTGGGCGGATGGACATTAGGGGTTTCTCTGTTAGTAACTCGGCTATGGATTTCCTGGCTATGTCTCCGTCGGCTCGCCGCTATTCCTTTGCCTAAGTTATCGGTCGAATGGCAATGCCGACTCGAGCTGCTTTGTCGCTCGGCAAAAGTATATTTCTCGGTTCGTATGGGCGAAACGACTGCAGTTGTTGCTCCTATTATGATCGGCTGGTTTCGTCCAGTTATTTTGCTTCCGCTGGGCGTGCTCTCTCAGCTTCCCACAGAACAGGTCGAAGCCATTCTGTATCATGAACTGGTCCACATTCGGCGACACGATTTTCTCGTTAATTTGCTTCAATGCGTGATCGAAACTTTATTCTTCTACCATCCTGCCGTCCGGCGGTTCAGTCACCAAATACGGGAAGAAAGAGAACGTATATGTGATGATTTGTCCATCGAATGGTGTCAAAGCCCCTTGATCTATGCTGAGGCGCTCACTACATTTGAAGAGCATCGACAACAATCTCTAGCACTGTTGCTTACTGGAGACGGAGATCTTCTTTTACGAGTACGCAGAATCATCGGCACCGAGTCAAAAAAACGAACCGTCGACCTATTCGCTTTCGCAGGAATCTTAGCTGCGGCATTTTATCTCGCTTCTATGTTTCTTGTTCCGTTATTTGCCGCCGAATTAATGACGGATGAAGAACGGGTTGCAGAAATTAAGGCACTCCAGCCTCCTCCCAATCCTGGCAATTCTTTTGCTCCTAGCGAAAATGTCTCCGTCACGGGAACGCTTAAAACCGATGATGGTCAACCACTTCCGAAGAGTCTGTTTAACGGACCATCGAATCTCAAGCCATCCGAGGCCAAAGTCACTTCGTCACATGGCGGCGTGCGGTCCATGGGCGGCCTTGCTCTGGATAGTTCCTCACCCACTATCTATTATGGCAATACCCAAACCGGCCAAATTCAACTCGGTGTATGGGCGGAAGGATACGCTCCGCTACAAACCGTAATTTTGCAGGATCGAGGCGGACGGGTCACGATGGATCTTACCCTAAAACATGGATTTCCCGCATCAGTGCAAGTACTAGATCCGAGCGGACAGCCTTTGGATGGGGTCACGCTGACGGCCCGACATGGCGAGTATTGTGAAAACTCAATGCCTTCAGTCATAACCGATACGCAAGGTCGCGCAATTTTCGGAAATGTTGAGGCTAATTCTGAAATCCGTTTGAGTGCTTTCAAGTCCGGTTGGCAGATGGCGACTTGTACGGTTTCTCAATGGAATCGCCAAACGCCTTTTGTCTTCAAACTCACTCCTGCCCGATTGACCATAGGAAGAGTTCTAGATCGGGCTAGTCACCGTTCTATTGAAGGGGCCGATATTATTTTAGCTGCGCGACGCGCAACTGGAGATTCCTACGCGGCTTTCGACCCCGAAAGTGGACAGCTGTTGGGTCGCAGTAGTGAAAACGGGCGATTCACCCTCTACAGCTTAGCACAGAATCCCGGCTATTACATATATGTGAGAGCTCTCCGATATCCAATCCAGTCGTTTCCCATCAGCTATGGGGAGCAAGACCGAGTTTGCGAACTGGAGTCGGGCATAGATTTGAGAGGAAGAATTTTAGATCCGAAGGGGCTTTTGAAGCTTGAGAAATATCCTATCAATCTCGAGGCCAGGTATACGCTTCAGGCCACGCCGTTTAACGGCTTCGGACAAGAAAAGAGGCAAACCCTTGCCAAGCTCGGGGCAGAAATCCCTTTTGAATTCGACAATCTTCCTCAAGGCCCAATTGAAATCAGTTTTGCGAACTACGGACTGGAAAACTATCGCTATAGTATCGACCTCCAAAAGAATATCGATGATTATGTCATCAACCTCAACGATACTCCGCCATTAAATTATCGAAATCCTGTCGATACTCGAACTTTGAGCAATCTGAACGTTTCGCTGAAAAATGATTCAGATGTTGTTTCGGGCATTCTGGACGGCGAATACTCTAGTAAAGCGGAGAACGAAAAATGGAACACCTCACAATCGGCAATTATATCGGCCGGTAAAGCAACCTTCAGCCTGCCCGTACCCACAACAGTTGGCCTTTATCCCGACCATCTCATCGGCTATTGGTTTGCGCCGCAGACTTTCGATTTGACTGAGGCCAAAGACTCTTCGCGATCGATTTCCGTACTAAAGGCGGGCGTCATACATGGAAAGGTCAATCTTTCTCCTCAGTTTACAAATCAGTTTTTGTCTATTATCCCTGTTGTAATTCAGCCACCTCCTGGAATCGTTATAAAAAATCTTACAAGTGGAACTGTTAAAGAGGTGTCCGCCAAAAGTGACTACCTGACCCAGCCGCTTCCCTTTGGAGGTATATATGCCGTGATCATCCTAGATGCGAGTCCCAGCTATTTCATCACCTCTCCAGCTCAGTTAGATGCCGAGCATCCTATCGCGGTTAGGGACTTTGTGTTGCAGCCCCCTCCGAGTACTATCGAGGGACAATTTATCGACGAGAATGACAAACCAGTTAGTTATAGAGAAGTCATGCTGACTTACCATCCGACCGGAAGCGATTACTTTATGTCTCACTGTGCGACAACTAATGTTGACGGAAAGTTCATCATTGCGGGCGTAAATTTTGATTTACCTGGATACTATGAAGTGCAGATATACGGTCACGACTACAAAAGCACCAACCTCAGAATTGATTCGCATACGAAGCAGCCTATTGTCATCGTCCTACATCGCTTGGAATAGTCATTCATTTAGGGGCCGCAACCCCTAAACCTCCGGCAAATCATCGAGCCGCAGGTCGGAGCGCCCAATATATTGGTTTGCTGTAAGCGTTTGTCACTTTTTTTCGTTGGGCTCTGCCACAAAGTCAAACTCTCGGGTTTCGTCGGCTAGAATGAACTTTAAATCAAACGTTGGCTTTCCGAAAGAAGTGTCGAGCCCCAAGGGAATACGGGATTCTCTGACCTGAGTGGGAGTTGACCCGAGTATCCAGTTGGCTAAGTGAGGATCGTTTTTCAAGAAGTCGCTATCTTTCCGTTGCTGAACCGGTTCACCAGAAGTGAGATTACCTGCGGTTACAATGATGTAGAGTTTGGCGGCTTTTGAGCGGACAATGATAAACGGTTCACCATTTCCAAGATCTGCTCCGTCCAGACTTATAAAGGTCACTTCCGCACTACCATAACTATAGGTGACGTTTAGCGGTATCACCTGTTTTCCGTCCGGTATTTGAAGCGACCGTAGCTCTTTCGGCTCAAACAGTTGCTGGTGGGAGGCAAATGCACTGACCCGATACGGGCCGTCCTCGGTCCAAAGAGGAAACGGGCAATCGGATACGTTTACGGAAGGGGCGCCTACCCCAAAATAAGCAGAACGTTTTTCAAAGTTGGACTGAACGGAAAACTCCGCCCACGACCACTCGGGAGATGACAAGCTTACCTCCATCCAGCCCACGCAATAGTACCAATGCTTGCTTAATGAGAAAGAGAACCGGGACCATTGCTCGGACAAATTCCAGATGGACGAAACTGGCGGCGGACGGGGTCCATAAAACTGATTCCCAAAATGTGTCAATGTCATGCTCAAACTTCCCTTGATGTCGGTTCGGGAAGTGACAATGAATCCGTTGGATTGGCTGACATATCCGGGGTTGGGAGTGACCACCTCCACACTATAATCGTGTCCGGAGGCGGAGGGAAAGAATAGGGTCCAGTGAAGATTTTGCGCGGAAAGAGGCGTGTTACGACTGAACAACTGTAAACGATTAGGATCACCGCCAACGTTGAAGGCGGGAGGGGAGACAGCTGATGCTACTCCCCCTTCAGCCGAATTCAGTTGAGTACGAAAGTTCTTAGGCAACAATTCGGGGTGTTCAATCTTCGCGGTAAGTACGACGCCCGAACCGCGGTTGCCCGTGCGGCGGGCCACCTCTTCAAAAGTAAGGGTCGCACCCGACACGTGTCGTACCATGTGAATTGATGCCGTGTCTTTGTCGATAGCTCCGATTTGATCCTGGTTCAGGAATTGGCTAATCAGCCATGTGCTAAGCAATATAAACAGACCGATCGCAACTACTCTCCATAGCCTTCTCATCGCTCCACGTTAGCTTCTCATTTGAGGGACAGCTACTTCTAATCAATGGCATTAATAAGGGCGTCATCGATTATTTCCCCGAATAATCTCCGATCCTTTTGCCGTGGGACCAAGAGGGACCCTGCGGTTCTCGGTGGCCTTACAAATATCATCGTCGATGCTCGTCCACTGAAAAAGGCAGGCCCGCGTAGACCTTTTCCACTAGAAGCCGTCCTCTGCCGTAACTTTCTGCCGTAGCGCCCTTGCGCCTGAATGGGCTTTGGAGCTGAACTGTGTGTTGCTGCAAAAAGCCCGAAAACCGCAGTACGTAAGGCGTGATGCTGGAGACAACTTGCAGACCTAAAGGAGGTGATCTTGCCACCGAACGCTTAACTGCTTCGAACAGAAAAGTTTACCGCCGCCTCTAAATCGAAGTAGTCGGCTGGTACGATTCCAGCATCATCAAAATCTTTTTCACCATTATGAGCAACAAGATCAATCCTTTGACTAAATTCCCCCGACCTCCATTTCCCCAGCAAAAAATTGTAGGAGCTCCAGGAGAGGAATCTGAAATGAATCCTACGGCCGATCACGGCGAGGAAACCTACGTCGGCAATGGCCGGCTGAAAGGCAAGGCCGCAGTGGTGACCGGAGGGGATAGCGGTATTGGCAGGGCGGTTGCAATTGCATTTGCACGAGAAGGCGCTGATGTCCTGATTTCCTACCTGGACGAGGAGAAGGATGCCAGGGAAACCGCCTCCTGGGTAGAGAAAGCGGGTCGAAAAGCGATCTTAATTTCCGGGGATGTTGGTGACGAGGCTCACTGCAAGATAATTGTTGAAAGGGCGGCAAGTGAATTTGGCCGTCTCGACATCCTTGTTAACAATGCCGCGTTTCAGAGAACTTATGCAGATATTACAGATATTCCGGGCGAGATTTGGGAGCAGACCCTCCGAACAAATATTCACGCCATGTTCTATCTTACCAAGGCGGCGATCCCGCACCTACAAAACGGTGGATCCATCATTAATACTGCGTCAATACAAGCTGAAACTCCGTCACCCCAATTGTTGGCTTACGCATCTACAAAGGGAGCCGTCATCAATTTCACCGCGGGATTGGCGCAGGGGCTCGCCAAAAAGGGAATTCGGGTCAATGCCGTGGCTCCTGGTCCAATCTGGACACCGCTAATTCCATCCACCATGCCGGAGGAAAAGGCAAAGACCTTTGGATCTCAAGTACCTTTTGGACGACCCGGGCAGCCATGTGAACTAGCCCCCATCTATGTCCTACTTGCATCGGACGATTCTAGCTACGTATCAGGAGCGATCATTCCCGTAACAGGCGGAGAGGGATAACGCTACAGCTTGTGACTGTGTTGAGCCTGCTGGTAGACTCGTCTGCTTCGCCGTGAGCGTATGAAATAAGGAAATGGTCGGCCAAATTCTTTCCCGGGATGCGTATAGTCAGTTTGATCCGCCAGGAATTTCCTCCTCGGAAAGACACTGTGTATTCGCTTCTTGGCTGAGAGCTTGTGGAGGAGCTCATTTGCGATACGGAAGCCTATTGTGGAGCCGAGGATAGGGCTTGCCACGGGCACTTAAATCGGTTGACAAATCGAACGAAAATCATGTTTGGCACGGGAGGCTTTTCCTATGTCTACCTGTGCTATAGGTTGCATCGAATGTTTAACATCGTTACGGGTCGAGAGGGCTCACCCAAAGCCGTCCTTGTTCGAGCGGTAAGAGTTACGAACGGGCATGATGTTGTTAGAGAGCGGCGCAGGGGAGTCCGAGAAAGGAATGGACCAATGGCCCGGGGAATGTCTGCACAGCACTGGGTATTCAACTGAGCTACGGAACCGACTTGACTTCGAACCATCTCATTTGGCTTGAGGATCGCAGCACCCGTGTCGATCCAGACAGAGTTATTACTTCGCCCCTTATTGGAATCGATTATGCCGGGCCGATTTGGTCTCAAGTGCCGTGGCAGTTTCTTTGGGTAGCGTTACCGACCCCAAGCGCCACGCCAACGCCGAGTTACACGCCGTCAGACCCATGCTTGAGGTCCTAAAAATATGAAAACGATCCGTTATCAGACAAACCCGACCTGAGAGCAAAACGGTTAGACGACCAGAGTCGTCGGTGGATTAGGTTTGGTATTGGCTGTCGAAATATCCGTTGCTCCGGCGGCGGTCAATATTTGGCGAACTTGAGTCGCTTGCTTCGAGTCAATACAATGCACGGCAATCAAGGTCTTACCGGCTTTGACGCTGGCGTCGTATGTCTTAGCTTCATATTCAGGGACCCCCATGCCGATCAGGCCTCCCGCTACGCCGCCCACGGTGGCACCGATGGCCAAACCGCCTAAAGCTGCCATTATAGGCCCCGCAGCGATGAATGGACCTACCCCAGGAATGGCAAGAGCGCCCATTCCGATGAGGAAGCCACCAATGCCTCCGAGTACCCCTAAGGAAGTTGCGCCGGTTACGGCTCCTTCGGGGGCCTTGGTCGCGTTGACGGTTTTTACGTCGTCCAGTCCCGTGGTGTTATTGGGAGACAAAAGGGAGATTGCATCGGCCGAATAGCTTGCGTCACGAAGGGCATATACGGCTCTTTCAGCTTGAGAGGCATCCGATACAAGGGCGAATACGGTGGGTGTAGTTGTGGCTGTCATATAATTTATTTGTTATGCTGTGCTACTGAGTGCTTGATGTGTGTGTTTCACTGGGCAACTTTAAAAAGTTCTTGAACTTGCGCTCTCCAATTATTGGCTTGGCGAGAGCCAGGATCTTGTTCCGTTCATCCTCGATGTCCACCACACAATTGCGTGAAGACAATAAGTGCAAGAATTTTCATCGGTGACCCACCTGCAAGTTTGAAGCCAATCTGCTTAATTGGGTTTTTACTAGCTTCGACGAAGCTTATCTCTCTTACTCAATGCACGACTTCAACTTGCTGTTCGTGCGAATCGCAAAACGTGTCTCAGCAACTCTCTTCTTCTTTTTCAAACCAATTGCTCGAAGGCGTTGCTGTTGGTCTCCTGATCGGTCATTCCAGTAAGGCTGCTGCTGCCGAATCCAGCGTTTTAGCAAGTCGTCCTCATGGAGGTACGCTCGCTTTCGATAGGGACCCAATTTAAGAACAACTCGTGTGCTTGCCAGGCGGCCCGATTTTCCGATTTTTCAATACCATCGACTTAATTCCCCCTACTAAAAGCCAACCTCCAAAGCCAACAACCAGCGCGCGATGGAAAATAACTGTCCTGCGATAATCGCAAATAGCCAAAAACTCCTCATTGGAGCGTGCATAAATCATCTTTACAGGTCAACCCCTCGGAAACGCGGGTGGCGGCGTTTTCTAACGACTAGTAATTTCGGGGTTTGCAATAAAATGGAACTCGCGGGCTTCGTCCGCCAGGGTAAACGATAGACTGAAGTTAGTTCTTGGCTCACCATCGAGTCGCGCCTCGTCAGTTACCTCGTTGGATGGTAGGGGCGTAGGTTGGCCGGATGCCTGGCCTAGCCAATGGTTGCCATTTTGTGACCCTGTGATATCGAGAAAAGCGGCCCTGTATCGGAAAACGACGCGGGGCTCCTCATACTTGGTTTGCCCTAAAAGAGAGACTATGGTCACGGAAGCTTTTCCGAAAGAGTAGGTAAGATTGATGGGTATGACTTTTTCCGAGTCGGGAACGGTCAGATTATTCAACTCTGGTGGTGAAAAAGTCCGCTGATGAAGTGCCCAGGCAGTGATCTTGAATGGCCCATCTTCCGGCCAGATCGCGTCCAGGTGAATCGACCAGAGGCGTTCCAGTCCACACCATCATCAGGCGAATAAGGAGCCCCTTTTCCGAAATTAGGCTCAACTGGACCGTGGAGAATAACCCAATCCGCTGGACTCCCGGTCAGGCTTAACTCCGAAGAAGTGGTGGAAATTATCGACTGCACATCCCAAAGGGACGTATACCAAGCTCGAATAGCCTTAATATCGAACCGTGGAAGCGGAGGAGAAGGATCCTTTCTTATGTCAATTTTAAACGATTTTAACGTCATATTTAAAGCTCCATTTGAGATTGTGGTCGGCCCGACTACAAAGCCTTTAAAAACTGAAGATTTACCCGGATTCGGTGTGGTTAAATAAAAAGTCGACCCGCTCTGCTCGAAATCGGCTGTGACGGGTGTGAAGGACCAAAATAATTGATCTGGAGAAGTAGGCGGATCGAACAGAGTGATGTTGAAGGTGTCGGTGTCGGGAGGATCCGTAGAATGGTGAGAATTGATTCCTTCTCCTCTGGAAAAAATCTGGCTGTTCGGTTTTATCCACGCCGTTACATTTAAGAATTTTTGGGTTATGGGAAGAACACGACCTTTCAATTTACCGGTTAGTTTTATCTCGCCGGATTCACTATTGCGAGTGACGGCATCGAACGTCATTTCCACGCCCTCGAAGTGGCGGGTCATGTGCAGAGGAATGCTGTCTCCAACGGGTGGACCGCTCGTATCGATGTCTTGATCGAAGAAGCTCCAAATTCCCAAAAGGACGATGGTGGCTGCTACAAAGAGAAGGAGGCGCTTTCTGGTGATTCGTTTCATTTGATAAGACTAATCGTCATACACACCGTCTTTAGTTTCACCTAACCGCTTCAGGCCTATGTTAACCGTTCTCCACGAAACTTCAAAGCGGCCTCGCGGGTGTACATTGAGCTTCTGGAACTCGATACGATCAGTTGCAAGCTCTTGGTCTTCGACGATAGCGCTCCATGAGTTCTTTAAGCATATCAAGCTCCCTGTCTACCAAAGTCGCATACCACGGCACTCTGAGCATCGAAGCGCGTCGGCAGTATAAGGAAAATTACTAATTGCCGCACATTTGGCCATCGTGTTGTCAGCGGCAGCTTCAGTTCGGACATACGGAGCGTGGGGCTCTACTTTTTCCGATCACATTGGTCGTTTAACAATAACCGGTGATTTCCTTGAACCAACGCAAAAAAGCTTTCGTCTCTACCTTCACTCAATTTGAAGAACCGAACTCCGAACACGAGCGATTTATTCCCTGGTCAACCTGTGGTCAACCTGGAATGTTGCCCATATGCGGGCGGAAACTAAGCGCTTGGTGAGACTGCCTCTCTCGCGATATGTTGAGTAGCCATCAAATATTTGGCGACTGGTGACACCAAACTCGATTCCGTTAGGGCACCCCGCTAAAATCGGGTATTAGTGACATACTCCGGGCTCAGGAACAGGCGACTACTTGAGTATCATTCCTAATGTCTTGACGGTCTTTGGCTACCTCAGATGGGATCGTCATTCACGACCAGTCGGAAGTGGGAGCACTTTCGTGTTGAAGATAAGCCACCAGTTCACCGCATTGTCCACCATTGAACCTTTGGGTCCCGTCGGAGGGACCGTGGTAGTGGTACCGGGGGTAGGCCGTCCGGTTGAAGAGGGCGTCCTCTAGGAGCCCTCGCAAAAACCTGAGTACATGCGGAACGGGTATTGCAACGATAATCGGGTCGTCTCAGAAATTGGAATTTAAAGTTAAAGCCCTTGTCTCATTCGAAGAGGCCTAATAACTTTGCTCGCAGCGACCCTTGGAACTTTGAATTGGTTTTCCGCCAAAGCCTGGAGCCTAGTCGTAATTCGTTCACTTATTCCCTTTGAACGATCATCCTGCACTTGCTATTTCCTCGTCATGAACCCTCGCCTTTTTCTGATCTTTCATTTTCTGCGCTATGTCCCTGAGGCCAACCTAAACCCTCCGCTCGTGCGGTTTAGTTCCTTTCTGCTTGGCAACCCAATTTCGGAGCGGTCTTCTCACTCTCCATAGAATTAGCGAAATAATGAAAACATTTGGTGTAGATACCTCTGGATATGTACTTACTTCCGTACTTACAGTCCCTCTTGTAGGGATCTGTGTATACACTGCCTTGACTAAACACGATATTCAGAGACAGGATATTTTTTTTGCAATTGTATTGTTAGCTATCGTCCTTTTTGTATGGGTTGGAGTTATTCGAACCCGAATTTCCTACAATGGATCAGAAATCCATTATCGCGGCGCCACTTCTGGGTTTTCAGTGCAAATGAGTGAAGTGGAACAGCTTCTCGTGATTAAGGCAGGAAAAGGCCCGGCCTCCTTCCTGCAGTTAAAGAGGGGGAAGCGGCTGAAAATGCATCTCAAACCCTTTAGCAAGGAAGCGGCTCAAGGTGTTTGCCAGCTATTAATACAAAATGGGGCCGAGGTCTATATTCAAAACGATTTTCGCTGCCAACTTATGGCAAAGGCTTTGGGATTAATACAATGAGTTCGCCCACAAAGTGGGACAAGCCTTCATGCCCGAGGGCATTGATCGCCGACTCAAAAAATCTCTCAGATCTGGTGAGACATCTGGTGCAGGGTTCCCGTCAATTCAAGGATTTTGCGAATACCTGGTACCCACCGAAAAATGTGCCACCCAGAGCGAATAACGAACTGTCTAGTAACCACCGGTTTCGCAAGCAATTGGCTCGTGCAGATCAATTAAAGCAGAACCAGCAAGCTAAACTGACCCAGGCAGCCAAATCGAATCCAACACGAGAGAGGGGGCTTTTCTCTGTACTTTGATACCTTATTTTTGGGGTGCAGGGAGGACCTTCGCCGGTTCCAAATTCCTTTCGCGGTTGTCGCTTGGAGTGGAACTGGCTCTCTGGTACGCCCTCTGCGCAACCTACTCGCGAGGCGTTCTTGTGGCAATTAGTGCTGGATCCGCCGTACGGCTTTTAAGCCCCACCACTAAGAGAATTAATACTATTAATGGCAACCACTTAAATCTAGCTTTAGTTTAATATCCATCTTTGTGGTTTCGTGTCTAGGATATTTGATTAATTCCACGTTGTGTTCAAGCGAAATCTGTATCTTACGCACCTTCGACTGGGTTTCCTACCCAGTCAATCAATTCTTCGTAAGGCGTTAGTGGCTCAATCGACAGGCTGTCAGAAATAAAAAGTTGATTGGGAGTCAGTCGGGGACGCACATAAGCACTATCGGCGTCGGAAATATGGATTGATAAGTGAGCTTACACCCCACACGAATTGTTAATCGTTGCATCCCGGACCTTAGAGAGACAGATTTCATAAATTTGCAGTGCCAGTCCAACGCAAAGGGCCTACCAGAGTAACGTCAGACTTATATGAGGCGTCAATCTTTGCCATCGACGAATCGGGGGAAAACGCAATCGTAACTGACCACCCAGGTGGAGCATAGGCGAGCCATATCTTGGGCCTCATTCGCCCATTTCTCGTTCTCAGGCATGGCCCGTCATCATATACTTCCATGCTCCCGAGTCGGTCGTTCTATGCCCACTGTATCTCGAGGGCAGGCTTGCCTTCGATATTTCAGAGGAGTCATGGCGTAGGCACGACGAAAAACATAGGTCATGTACTCTGGGGAATTGAAACCCGATTTTCGGGAAACGTCCTCGATAGAGAGATCGGTACCGATCAGAAGTGTTTTGACATGGGACACCCGCATTTCCGTTATTTGGTCAGCCGGACTGCGCTCCAACAACTGTTTGAAACGGCGTTCTAGCACACGACGGGAAACTCCGGCATGAGCGGCTAGCTGGGCCACGGAGATAGGATCTGCCACGTGATCCCGAATATAGATTAAGGCGCTCCGAACAGCCTGATCCGGTATAGCTAACGTGTCCGTCGACTGGCGCGTGATGATGCGGAGAGGGCGAATTGATCGAGAAAAAGGGGATGGTGACTTTCCTTGAATGAGCTCGTTCAAAATGGATGCAGCCTCGTATCCGATCTGAAGGGATGCCGATTGTATGCCCGAAATAGGAATGGGGGAGCAGGCACAAAGCAGATCATCGTCCGTGCCGCTTAGGACGGCAATTTCATCTGGAACACGCAGTCCCGCTTCTTGACAGGCATGAATGATATCTCGCCCACTATTGAATGTGAGCAAGCCGACGGGTTTGGCCAAGGACGCCAGCCATTCACTCAACTCGGTCAGCTTAAGATTCCAATTGGGTGATTGAAAGCCGGGCTGAGCCTCAACCCCTAGTACCGAACAGGGGACTCCCGCAGAGGCAGCTGCTTTCAAAAATGCATCTCGCTGTCGGGCGATGTATTCGAGCCCGAATAAGCCGAGATAGGCAAAGTTCCTATAACCACGAGCCAGAAAATAACAGGCGGCCATTTCCGCAACGGCCTCGATATCGTTGCAAACCCTGGGGAATTCGTACCCATCCAGATGAATACCAGAAACATTAACTACAGGACTTTTTTGAGCGGCGAGTTGGCGAGCCATCGTCAGATTGCTGATCCGGGCGATACTCCCACTCCCCTTCCATGCATCAGGAAGGAGAGGTGCCTCAGAGGCTCCATGGGGTTCAAGAAAGAGATGCCAATTCCCCTGAGTGCGACTGTACCTCTGTACTCCCGTCACAATACCACGTCCCCAAGATGTGGCCGTATCCACCAGGACAGCAATTCGAAGAGGACGATTATTGACTTTGGGATCTACTTTCAAGTGGGGCATGCAATGGTGTCGCTCCTTATGTGAAAAGATAGGCAAACCCAACTCGTTTTAGAATCCATTTCGTTTAACCTCTAAAGATCCGAAAGTACGAAGAAAATCAATCCCGAGAGCTCGGCACATTTTTAGATCGGAGAAGTTCAAATTTTTTTTACCATCTCGTTACAGTCCTCGATGAAGGTCCTGTCGTCCCTACTTCTTTCGATTTTGATATTCCAAGGTATTCGAGCGAGGCGCCACCACCTTTCAAATTCAAAAAAACCAGTCCATTAGCGCCAAAGGGAAAAGTCTTAAATCCATTCGAAGCGACGAAACCGAGCCAGTTTCGCGTTTGCGACGCTGTTGTCTTAGTCACTTTTTGATTAGTGCCCCTTAGCTTACCTTAATAATCGACTCCGAAGATTCGCTCGCTGTCTTAGTTTCCTTCATTTTTCGATGGAACTAAAAGGTGCTAGCTGAAATTGAGACTTTTTATGCATTCATGGTCCGCAGACCACGTCCCATGCCTCGATAAGGTATCAAAATGGGTGGCGTAATTTTCATGAAATGAGTCGCAATCCTCTCTCGTTTCAGAATCGCGTTCAGGTACTATTTTATTTGTGTTCTACCACCCCAAAAGTCAAAGACGGAAGTTCTAAAAGATTAAGACAATCATTTATAATTTCCAATGTTAAGGCAGTAGTTTAATTGCTCTGCAGAAGCACCGTAGTCTTGCGATCTTCAATCGAACTCACAAAAGAAGCTACTAGTCTGGACTAGACAAAACGCAAAGAAACAATGCCAGCCAGAACCGTTTGCCAACTAGATTCATTTACTCTGATCATTCAATCAGCACTTGGACTCAACTTCACAACTATGCGAACCCTATTTAGCAGATTATCAATTGTCTATTGCCGGCTGTTTGTATTCGTAATATGCACTGTCTTGCTGCTGCTCACGGCCTCCCCAGCCCAAGCCCAGTTCGAAACCTTGGCCGAGCGGCGGCAGGCCTTGTTTAATGCGGCGCTGAGTACGTATCCAAAGTCGTATAAGGGGGGTGACTGGGCTGATGCCGAGGTTTTTTTCATGAACGCTTCGGCTAATCCAGATTACACAGCTGCCGGCATTACCATCGTCAATCATAACCTTGACATCCTCTTTGCCAGCCCAAGCAATCTCGCAGGAGATCTCCAAAGCATGATTACCGGGATGGACTGCTATCTTCGCTATGGAAACTTGTGGGATGCGGCCACTCAAGCCCGGTTTAAGACTTTCTATACCCATTTTACGTATTCTGGGGAACAGAGCTCTAACTTGACGATGTTGGCGGCCACTGAACGCTATCTGGGTGGCCAAGTTTGGGGTGAAAGCGCGTTTTCCGCCAACGAGGACTTTAATCGTACATCTCCCACTGGCTATGAAGTAATTGAAGGACGGATCCATAACCAAATTCTCAATGGCATGAGCGAGTTCGCGTCGCGCGACTACGAGTTCTACGATGCCTACCCGCTTCTGGTGCTCCGTGATTTTAGCAGCGATCCTGTCTTGCAAAAGGAAGCCACAATGAACTACGAAATCTTTTTGGCCGAGGCTTCCGGAACCTGGCTCAACTCCCTCTGGGCCGTGCAAACCGGTCGCAGTTACCCGGATATCATGAACCTGGACGTGTGGGGCGGCACCGACATGCTCTGGTACTACTTCGGAGGATTCAAAAAGAGTGTCAGTGCTTATGAGGAAGCTATGGCCTTGGCAGTTTCCGGTTATCAGCCTCCTGCCGCCATCGTCGCGGCCGCCACGGATCGGAGTACAGCATTTACAACCCAGCTTACTGTCAATGGAACCGACAATCAGTTCCAAACGACCTACATGACTCCGAACTATGCCGTCTTTTCGGATGCTGTTAGTCCGGGGACCAGCATCTTCAGCCAAATTTATCCTTATGGAGTCATGTGGCCCGATACGAATACGTCCCATGGAGTTCTCCTGTGGATTACCGCCCCGGCCTACGATAGTCCGCTGCCTGGATCTACTTACGGCTTCCACACGCATGGAATGGCCGATCGCTCGGTGCAGTGGATGCAAAATAAAGGCACGATCGTGACGGTACGCAGCGGAGTCTCCTCGGGTGACTCGTATCCTTATCTCTTGGGTTATGTGCCAGGTGGGTATCAGGCGATGATAAACGATGCCTCCAATGGTCGCATTTATCTCTACTATAACGATCAGGTGATGATCGCTATCTCTTCGTACCAGGCTTTCACTTGGAATTCTCAGGGCGGAATCTACGCCCCAGCATCAACGCCCTATAAGGGAGATAGCCAGTTTCATATCCCAGTGACGGAAACCAGTGGGCGTGACCAAGCATGCTGCGCCTTGGAAACGGCAGGCCCCACTGATTTCCCGGGAACGACACCCGCCGAGCGCCTTGCTGCCTTTAAGGCCGCCGTAGAAAAAAATCCGCTTCCGAAATTGATTGATGCGGGTAGCGTCAACCCGACGGTCAGTTACACGGATCACAACAACGTAAGCATTCAAAAAACCTACTATGGAGATCCCGTCTCCACGGGAAGCGTTACTCCCTTTGTCGAAACTTACCTGACCGACGGCGTCCCCCACGATCACCTTTCCTGGCCCGCGATTTATAATCCGTATGTCGTTCAACCCTATGGGCGCAACATGGTGACCGAGTACGGCGATCAACAAACGACCTACGACATCACCAATTACACCATCACGACTAAAACGGTCACAACCCCGCCGCCGACACCGACCGACTTTACCGTCGCTCGCAATAGTGGTTCTGCCAATCTCAAGTGGCAGGCTGCGCCGACGGCTATGACGTATCAAATTCAGCGTTCCACATCTCCCACCGGTCCCTTTACAACCGTGCAGACGAATGTTGTCACGACCTTTGTGAACGATTACGGGTTAGTCGATAATGTTAAGTACTATTATCGAATTGCTGCAGGCAACCTGAATGGACTCAGCGCGTATTCGCCCACCGTGATGGTGGTTCCGACGCAGACTGGACTGTTGGGGACCTATTACGGCAACAACAACTTTACGCCCCCATCTGCGTTAGTACGGCTCGATCCCCAAGTCAACTTCTCATGGGGAGCATTACCCGCCAATTTAAGCCCCCACACCGTGTCCATCCGGTGGACCGGCTATCTGGTAGCACCGACGGACGGCACCTACACGCTCTTTATGTACTCTCAAGATTCCTCAGAACTGTTTATCAATGGAAAGGCGGTGATCAATCTCTTGGGAAATCACCCCGGGGAACAGTCGTCTGGCTATAAGCTCGCTATGATCGCTGGCCAGAAAGTTCCGATAGACATTGATTATTCAAAGGGCAGCCAGTGTCACTTTCTATGGGAGACTCCGACCATGACCAGCCCTACTGCTGTCCCCTCGTCCGCTTTGCTCCCCTCCGTTACCACACCCCCGGCGACTGTTTCTGCCCAGGGTAATAACAATGCGGTAACTCTGAGCTGGACGGCCTCACCGATTGCCACGAATTACAACATCAAGCGCTCGACCACCAGCGGAAGCGGTTACGTCACCATCGCCAACCCGACCACTTCACCTTACGTCGATAGTACGGCAGTCAATGGCATGACTTACTACTACGTCATCTCGGCGGTGGATGGGGGCGGCGAAAGTCTCAACTCCACGCAAATCAGTGCCACGCCCGATCCAGCCATTCCTGCCATTCCCAGCGGATTGACCGCCATTGCGGGCAACGCCCATGTCGCCCTAAGTTGGAACACCTCTCCGGGAGCGACAAACTACAATGTGAAACGCTCGACGACCAGCGGGAAAAATTACACTTCATTGACAACCTCCACAACAGGCAGCTACCTCGATAGCTCTGCGGCTAACGGCACAACCTACTATTATGTCGTAACATCGTTAGATGCAAGCGGCGAAAGCGAAGATTCGAATGAAGCCACCGCTACCCCCGAGCCTCCAGTGGCGGCCCCGGTCACGGATCTTGTTGCTACAGCAGGAAACGCCCAAGTCAGGCTCACTTGGACAGCTAGCCCAGGGGCCAACAGCTACGTTATTTCTCGCGGGATAGAAAGCACTCCCCCTCGCGATGGCGCAGCTTATCCACCCAATTCTATAATCGATTTTGCTCCCATCGGCACGGCCACGGCGACGAACTACATCGATACCACCGCCGTCAACGGCACCACCTATTACTACGAACTTGCCGCCGTCAACGGAGGAGGCCAGAGCAATTATTCACTGTACGCCAGTGCTACGCCGAGCGCCAGCTTGAGCGATCCCACCCCAAGTCCGACTCACTCGCCAACGCCAAGCCCGACTCCGACGCCAACACCCACCCCGACCCCAAGCGCCACGCCAACGCCGAGTCACACGCCTACACCAACTCCAAGCCCAACGCCAACGCCGAGTCACACGCCTTCACCGACCCCAAGCGCCACGCCAACGCCGAGTCGCACGCCTTCACCGACCCCAAGACCAACGCCAACGCCGAGTCGCACGCCTACGCCAACTCCAAGCCCTACGCCAACGCCGAGTCGCACGCCTTCACCAACTCCCAGCCCCACGCCAACGCCGAGTCGCACGCCTTCACCGACCCCAAGCCCTAGGCCAACACCGAGTCGCACCCCTACGCCCACTCCAAGGCCCACGCCAACGCCGAGGTTGCTTTCAACGCATACCCCGAGTCCGACTCCAACCGCAACGCCTAGTCCCACGCCTGCTCCGCAGACAGATACTCCGACTCCGACTCCTGACAAACGAGGGGGGCACAATCCTTGGGAATTACGCCAAAGTCCGACGCCTACCGCTGATCCCATCTTAGACTTTCTGGGATTCGTAAATCGAAATAACAAATGAAACCATCTTCGGCTCGGGCTAACTTTGTGGTTGTCCCGATCCTTGTGGGAATCTCAGGCATTCAAAACGTTCCAGGATGGCTGCCGCCAGCTAACTCGAAAACAACACGCCACCCTTGCTTAATCTCTCCATTTCGAGAGGCTCCGTCGGGGACTTTCAAGTCCGATTCTCTATTGCGCGGGAGAGTCCCAGAGCCCCTATGTGGGACGCCTACGCAGACACATTACACTTCATGGAAATCGAGGGTTTCTGCCGCACGCCGCACGGCAGGAGAAGCGTTTGCTGTGGCATTCCTGGTTTTTGGATCAGGCAGTCTTTCCGCCAGGGTGTCGGAGGGCACTCACACACTCGCGGTCTCCATCTTTCTCATGGCCTCGACTTGCTCGTCATCTAAGAGGCCGTTTTGCAACGCATGTGATTTGAGCGCCTCTAGAGTCTTACTTTGCATACAGCCTTCTAGACCTTGGATTTAGAAGTCAAAACGGCCATCTAAAACTCAAACCGAGTTGGCGCTCTAGGATTAACTGTGCGTTGACCCAGCCCAAGAAAACCACGTCGGAAACAGGTAAGCCAACGCCCGGTTCAATTTTGCCGGAATGCCGTCCGCCCTGTGTTCGGTTGCGAAATGGGTTACCAGCCAAATTTGGCCCACGCTTTGGGGAACCGTGTTGCTAGCGTAGCCGCATCTTCGTCCCATTCTTCTCCACGCGGTTTTCCTCCATGGGTGGGCTGGTGGCGTTTATCGCCCATCGCCTTTAAGGCCTGGTAAAAGTCTTGGCCTGTTTTCTGAGTGTAAGCAGTTCCTGCAAGGTAACCAAACCCTTCAAGCCCAACCGAATCTTTGACAGCCCAATTCGCAATCGATTCCGCATCTTGCAATGCATTTTCAAATTTCTCACGGCCTCCAGCAATCAAATCGTACAGGAAATACTCAAATGAATCGTCCGAGCAACCCCCATCGATAATATAAGCAACACCCCAAATATCCCAGGAAAAGGCGACATCCATTCTCTCATCGAACCGCGAGCGGTAAGCAAGGATCGTTTCCGGCTCTAATTCCAGAAGGATTTTTAGCATGGCTTCCTCTTGTTGGTAGCCAGAACTGGAGGCATTCTCTAAAGAACGGCCAATGAGAGACCAGAATTCGTCTTCAGCCATAATCGTCATAGCGGAAGGTTGGGAAGGATTTATGCTATTGGCAAGAGCAGACTTGCCGTCACTTCTGAGACGGGTTTTAGCGTAAACCTAGCATTGATAGGGCTAAGACTTTACTGAGCAAGATGTGACCACTGAAATAGCGATAGCCCATAAGACACAACTCAGCAGCGACAGTTATCGGCGCAGTTGAGTTAGGAAATCCTTAAGTTCGTAATCGGTTCTAAAAGGACGTGGCAGAGCTTCTTTAGGAGTTTGTTGAAGCCAGGCGACGAAGAGTTGGCGCTCTGGGTTTAACTTTGCGTTGACCCAGCCCCAAAAAGCAGCGTCTGAGACCGATACTGCTGAAATATTGAGCCAGAGGATGGGAAGATTGGGAACGAAGGCATTGGCCCCATCAACAATTTCTTCGGCTTTGGAGCGCCACCGAGGACGATTTTGGAGTTCCCGCTCAAGGTAAAAGTGTTTCATGCGGGTAGCGCGGTTAGCTCCGGCATGAGTGACCTTTTTCATGGCCCGTCCGACGAGGCCGCAGGCGAGGCGAGAATCGAGGTCTTTTAGATCTTTGAGACCCTGGAGACCTTGAGCAAATTTAGCAGCGAAGGAGAACTGTTCTTCAAAGACGGCGAGGATGTCATGTTTTCGGTGCCCTGCCCGCAGGAGCCTTTGCACGGTGAGAAAGACGGGTTGACGGTTCCACTGGACAGCCTATGCATTCTCAGTTCTCCGAGCTGCTGAGGAATCGGTGAAGAAGTGGATGGCGCAGAACAATTCCCAAATCGGTACCCGAGTCCTCTGTGAAGAAATGGATAAAAGGAGGCCGGACTTTTTAGGGAAAGCAAAGGGGCAGGAGCCCGAGGAGAGGAGACGGCTCCTTGGGCCGGACGGCAGAATATATTTCCATCTGAGGACTCCCGGACTCGGGAGTCTGAAGGTGAATAGGAGCGTGGGAGCTGCCCGAGGTCGGGGCGGTGGCTTGGGGAGACCCGAGCTGAGGAGAGCGACACGCTCAAAATGCATAACCTGTCGATGAGCGGAAGCTGATCGACCACTTTTGGCGGGACTTTCTTCCCTAGACAATAAAGCACGGCAGGAATTCCCCGCCGTGCTTTACGTTGTCTTCCGCCGGGCTTAGCTCGCTAAGGTCAGGTACTTTTCAGCGAGAGACCAGAGACCAACGTTTAGATCGATGTTGGCATCAATCCCGGTCACCTTTCGGACACCCTGTGCTCGGTTGCGATTATGCACGAGAGCCCAACGGCGATCTTGTCGGGTGCCACGTGTCAAGTTCTCCTGAGTCTTTTGGAGTGTAAGCCAAAGAGAATCGCCTTCATCCTGGTAACGCTTGGCTTCAAGGAGGAATTCGGGCCTGACGGGTGAATCTTCGATGGAATCGTAGCGCAATTCGAGAGCGTCCTTGGCAAAGGCGATCTGTTCAGCGGGAGTCAAGCGGCGGGCGCGAAACGCTTGTAGCTTCGACCCGATTCGGTCGCTCATCCCGGCAATCTGAGCGGAACGGTCGACAACTTCCCCTATCGTTCGGTGACTATGGCGAATGGAGACTGCGGCAACATCGCCAGAGCTGACTACCATTCCGTTTAGGCAAATGAGCCGAAAGACACCAGCTTGAAGCCGATAAGCTGATGTGCCGTCGTGGGAATTGGTCAGGATCAATTCAAGACGTGAATCGCCGAGGGCAGGAATTGGGAAGCCGATTTCATCCCGGCGATGGAAACGGACCATGTGTTTCTGAACACCCTGGCGGGTGGAAACTCGGACAATTTGCTCTTGGGCTTTAACGGGAGCCCAGCCAGCGGCGCGCAATCCTTCGACGACATCGAGAGTCTTGAAAAATGCGTAGCGGTTGGTTAGGTGATTCGATGGGGCCTCGGCGAGCACGGACGGTGCGAAGCTTTGGATATCGGAATTAGTGAGTTCGAATAGGTTTTTGGAGTTGTACATATAGTTCTTATTTATATTTATTTTTTGCTATAGAGTAGTTTTACTATCTGAAATAACTATATACAAACAGCGTCACTAAATAAAGAAAACAAGTTTTATATATGACAATATATAAATTGCATCTATTTCTTAAAATGATAATACCCCAACCACTTTTCTCAGGGTAGGATTGTTAAGGAGAGGAACGGCTCCTTAATACTGCGACGATAGGAGCATAACTACTGTGCAGCGGCACGCTGCCTGAGGACGACATGCCCCCCAAGGTTTTCGAACCGGGGGATGGAGAGGGCTTCGCCCGGTCCGAAGCCAATATCTATTGTCTTTTTGTCTTCTGACTGCCCGATTGTAAAATCTCAAGCTTAACTTGCTCAAGGTGTTGGAAACAATCCTTCGGGAACGGGAAGTTTGATGCCTGAATTAAGGAGGTTTTCAACGTCTTGCCGGGTCAATTGGGCTCGAGCCCCGTTTTCGTCCACGGCAAAATAGAGCTCCTGCTTCGGTTGGAACATCTCCTCTTTGGATGGGACCAAAAAGACTTGATACAGGCCGAGAGGCAAAATCCAGGAAGCCATTCCGTGAGGAAATTCCGATGTTTTATCGTGGGGCATCCAATCCATGCCACCATTGAACGAGACATAATCGCCGTCAAAGGGACCGAAGCTGTCAGCGCCTGCCTTGCCAGCGATGTAAAAGACTGAAGTCGAATACTGTCGAGCCGCCATCATCACAAATCCTTTGAGGACGGCAGAGGGACAAGAGAAGGCGTCGAGTTTTTTGATGTAATCGCTAACAGGTGTTGTTGAGGACATGAAAGTTATCTACGCCGAGTGAGGTCGATTGCCGAGACTTCGTTGAGGCCTCGGTCGATTTGAGTGATTTTCAGAGGAGCGTCGGAGAAATACTGAAACTCGTGAGGCAACCCTGTTGGTGGCGGGTCAACGATAGTTAGGTGAATGGTAACGGGTCGACCAGCGCCGATTTTATTGGCTAGGTCGACAAGATTGATTCCAATGGAGTCGACATGGCTCTGGATGGTGTAGTGATGGCTGTCCAGTTCAGCGAGCACGATGAACTTGCCAATAAGCCATGATCCCTTCTTTCCTTCCTTGAAAAGATTGACTGGTTTAATTCGAGGCCCGGCAGGAAATGCACCGATTGCGTAGAGCGTTTCTTCTGGCGGTTTCGGCGAAGGATTTTGTGGGACGATGGGGGGAACAATGATTTCTTCAGGAGGCAGCACGCTCTGGCTCAACGGTTGGACGATGGGTGGGGCATCGGACGGAGACGGAACGGGAGGCGCTTGAGTGGGAGGAGTTGGGGGAGTGGGTTGGGCTTGCGGCGTTTTGAGGAGGGGCGGTGGCGGCGGTGGCCCGTCATCCTGGGCGAGTAGAGGGCTAAAGTGAGATGCGAAAGCGACGATTAGGTAGAGATACTTATTCATGGCGGTTAGCGATTAGTGGTTTCTTAAGCTGTTGAATCTGGTTATAGAGCGCTTGTAATCCGGGATTATCGATCACCTGTTGTTCTGCTGGTTCAGAATCGTATTTGAGCTTTTGTTCGTGATACTGGCTCTGAAGTTGTTTGAGTTTTTCGATATTGGGATTGTAAATGTTATGTAGGAACCCATAGCCGCTTGGGCCGTTGAGATAGGCCAGGTCATTAAAGGCGCAATCGTAGGCATAGATCACTGTGGGCAATGAGGCGGATTCAGGTCGAACCTCTGTGATCGCCCATTGATAGGGAGCCGCTACAGTGACGACCTGTGGCGACAACCGGGTGCTCAGCAAATTGATATGTTCCGGGATTTGCCCTCTCAAGTTCTGAATCATCAAACTCACTTCGGCGTGGGGTGTTGGCACGTAGAGGAGCAAGATGAAATTGAAGTCGGTTGCATTCGGTTTGAACGCCAGCACGGCTCCGTCGGGATTCAGATGTTGAACGCCGTACAACGTAAACGGTCCCGTCAGTTCATAGATGCCCGATTTATCAGGTGACCACGATCGAGCGAGCTCCTCCAGATCCACCTGGAGAATGGGGTTTAATTTCTCGTGATCGATGGGTTTATAATCAATCGGAATTGTCGGCTCTGGGGGCGTCGCAACCAGTGTGGCGAGATTCTTATCCGAATTGGTATCTTTGAGTTGTTGCAGTTTTTGAGCGAGGATGGCGTCGTTACTCTGCTTTTGAATGGTGTAAGCCACCCCCGAGCAACTGATGATCAACAGGATCAAAAAGGTGAGGACAGACCACAAGCGGTACGGTTTGATGATGTGGGTGTGAAGCCAGGTGGTTTTGAAAACGGGAAGCGCTTTTAAGGGGGATTCAGAAGGATCGAACATGGTCATAGATTTGAGTAATTTGGGGTTGAGGTTAGGGATGGTTTGGATCTACTGGTTCAGGTTTGGGAGCGGAAGCAGGCAAAGCAGGAGGTATCGATTCGATGGAGGGAGGCAGAGTGACTTCCCCTCTCGCTCGGTAACGGTCCTGAAGCTGTTGCAGTCGAATTTGAAGTCGCTCGTTTGGCTGATACGATGTGGTCTTCGGCATGGGAGCGGTGGTATCGCCATTGGCGGCTTGAGTGAGCCACCGGATTAAATCGAGGTCTTGTTGAGACCGAATTTCACCGTCTTGGATCATCCGATCTCGTGCTTCGAGAAGTTCGATATACTGCTGGTAATAGGCGAGCGTGTGGACAAGCCAAATCGCCAAGCCCGTTATCAAAAACCAGATGGCAGCGCCGGTAAGACCGAACAGCGCACAAACGACGGAGAGCGCCAAGGGTGGGAGTGGTTCGCTCCAACGCATTCGATCCGATGATTCCGTCTGATTATTGAAAATCTGAATCCCGCTACTTTTTGAATCCCACACAATGGCTGGTTCAGCCAAACTGAGGTGGATGCAAACGGCGTAGTTCAACGCCGCAGAGATCACCGCATAAACGACAATCGGCAACAACACGTAAAGGCTGGGGTGTTGATTGGGAAAGAAGACGTTGGGTGACAGGTATCCGACGCCCAGCGTGAAAACGAGTCCGAGCACGACATGGGGAACATGTTTCAGGATAAAGATTTCACCAAAGCGGTAACGGACACAAACTAGCCAGGGCAGAGCAAGGCATAGCGCCAGGTTTTGGCTCAGCCAGATGGAGATGTTTTCAGCCGCTTTTTCGGCTAGCTGCGTTAAATCACCCCCCATGCAGTTGGATTTTCCGTAGCGCACATGGTCTGGTTCCTGCCACGAATAGTTTGTGGCCTTAACACGAATCCAGCGCTCTGGTTCATCTGGTCGGGCTTGGGCTGTGGCGACAGTCTTGTGAAGGGTTGGGTGGTAGTTTCCGGGTTTGATGACAAGACCGGGATAGAACGTTAATCCGATGGAGAGAAGAGCCATCAGGTTTTGGAGGGTTTTGAGGTGATTGGGCTTATGCATGCGTATATTCAAGCCCGGAACCCCAATTTCGAGGTAGATCACCTGCGGCAACTGCGGCACCTGCGCGACAAAATTTTGAGGCGTCCCCATTTTCGGACGTTAAGCCGCAAAAAAGGCCCGGTTTAGACCGGGCCTTTTTTTAATCGCCAAAGCTGACCGAATACCCAGAGGCTCGGCGAAGGTATGAGGTGAGCGACGCGATTAACTTTCTTTTACCCGGAGATGCGCCCTCAAGGCCGGATCGACCTCACTATTGGTGTTAAGAAAGGAAACTGCACGAACCAGAATCGGTGTAGGGTTGAAACGCGGCAACCGCTTTTTCATATGAACGTCCAGGCTTCAGGAGAAAGCGAGCAGAAGCGAAATCGGCGGTGCTTGCTTCCTCTATGGCTAATTGCTCCGTCACTGGCGGCATCCTTGACCAACTGTTGAATGTATGCGCGACGTTATGTTTTCGCAGGATGGCAAAATAATCCGAGTGAAGGTAGTCCTCGTTGCGGAGTTCAGTTGAGTAATTCCAGCCTTTGGGCAATTTTTCAAAAAATCGATTCAAGCATTCGATAAAGGTCGCTCGATCAATGTCAACAGATTGGAAGTGGGAGAACTCGAAAACAGCGTCCCGATTTGCTTTTGGAAGGGCATAAGCGGGTGAAGGAATCGTTCGACAAACAACCCGGCGTCAAGGAAGTGTTCATTAATTTCTCCTGCTTTCTGACCATAGCGAGAGAGACTTGCAAAGTGTCTTACGGTAATCTCGTCGGTTACCTTAAGGCTTAGCTTAAAGTCTGGCGGAACTTGGCCGAAAAGCCCGTCCATCATCTTTTCTGTAGGAAATTGATAAAACCCGCCATCAAGACACACGCTCTTAAAGGTCTCAGCATATTCCGATAGGCAGGTCGATTCAAATTTCGATTTTGAAAACCGACCTCGGCTCAGATAGCGATCTTGCGAGTAAATGAGGCCCATCCCTCATACTTCCACGAGCTGGTGCCGACGTAGACGCCCTCTTTTGCTAGTGCAGAGACGCGTTCTCTGAGTTCCCGAAGCGGAAACTTCATGGCTTGTGCTCTTGTGAAGTCGAACTCTTCGGTGAAATCCATACATCTACGATCCATTAACTGCGTGACGGGGCAAGTATTTGTGTATCGCCAAGTTAGTATTCATGCGTATAGTTATGGGGATGTATGTCGAATTACATGCGCGAAGTGCTTTTAGCTTTTTGCGGGAGGGATCACTCCCAGAAACATTGGCGAAAGCGGCTGGCAGCCAGGGCCTTTCAGCGATGGCTTTGTGTGACCGGGATGGAGTTTAAGCGCCACGGTTTTACGGCACTTCAAACGAGAGCGGCGTGCGTCCCCTGGTGGGTAGCGAGCTAGGATGAAGCCGTTCTGCCGGTACTGAGCGGGATATCGCAATTTATGTCGATTGATCACACAGGCCAAGCGTCGGATTCCCAAGCGAATGAGTCGAGTGGGATGGACAAAACTAGAAAATTTTAAAGATGGATCGATAGCGCCGCCGGTCGCCACATCTTCAGACCCCTTTTCCCCGCCAAATCAACGGATGCAACGGCCCTTCAGCGTCGCCAGTGAGCGTGCTTTATTCGGAGCCTGCCGGGCGTGAAATACTCGCCCGATATTGATCTCGATCTCGATCTGCCGAGCGGGGATCGACGTGAAAAAGTGATCTAGGAGGTTTTCGAAAATATGGGCCCCATGATGGAAAAGTTTGTGCGAAGGCCTACTTTACTTACTTTACGTTACATATTTTACTTACTGTTTCTATGTTCACGTCTGGACCTTCTTTATGGAGAGCCGCAGCTTGGTCAGAGTTAATAGTGCCATTGAGTATTAGAAAATCCTTGATGATTAACTCCGCAGCATTATCATTAAAAGGTGTATATGCCACACCACCGATCGCGAAGTGCTGTAGCGCACTTAAATCAATTGGCGCTCCGTCTCCAGGAGACCCTGACCGCTTTCCATTTAAATAGCAGAAGTACTTGTTGGTTTTATGATCGTAAATCACAATGAGATCATACAATGTTTCGACGGTATTGGTATCGGCCGTTCCTACGACAGAAATAGGGTTACCAAATTGTGTTCCATTACTAGCAATTGGTCTTAGTATCCTTGGTGAACTAGCATCATAACCGACGAAAAACCATTTACCCTTAGATCCATCTCCAGAATTTGCTGTGCTGGGATTATCGCCGCCGCCAAACAAAGTCACGTTACCATCCACTCTTACCCGTCACAAACCATGTCTCAATCGTGAAACTCCCACCTAATTCGCTTAGCGCGGCATCTGATAATGATACTCCTGTATCTCCGGCCCAGTGTCCTCCACTATAACCAGCCCAGTATCATTACTAAGACTGGTCCCTATGTTTTTAATTGTTGCTTGAATTGCGCCTGTCGTGTCCGTAAGTAGAGAACCGCTGACTAGACTGTTATTAACATTAAAGTAGATCTTAACCGCATTTGCCGGATCTGATCCGGTGACGTTTTCAGCGTTAGTAATCGCATTTTGAACCATATCTAGGACTGATGAAGGAATGCTAAAAACCGTTCCGTGTCGAGGATTGGGAGGTGTTTTAAGCTCATCGGTCCTGTCTTGCCACTGGAGAAGATCACGCGAGGTGGCTGCTCCATAGTGGCCATTTGTAAAGGCATCCCAATATAAGAACCACTGATCCTTCCAACGAATTAAACACGGCCCTTCAGTTTGTTCTCCAGGTCGAATGGAGGAGCCTGGACCCACCAGCGGCGGAGAAGGCGGAGTCCATGGTTGACTCAAATCTGCAGGAGCGGTGGAGAAGCGAAGGTTTTTTCCTCCTCTATCTGGATCGTCCTCATCTTTATAAACCATTATCCAGCGCGCATCTGAATAACCGACTGTAGACGGCTGAAATGCCATTTGGGCATCTATGACGTTGAAGGGCTCTGCAAACCATAGCATTGCCTTACTAAAATTAACTCCATCTGGAGTCCTTATGGCATAAACATTGAAATTATCGGCTTTGCCACTAGAAAATCTAGTAAATTCCGACGCGATTTCACCGTGTGGGACAACATATCCCTTGCAATTGACGGTGATCAAATAGTTATTTTGAATCGGATCCCAATGGATTTCGGGTGCCCAAGTATCTTTGGGAAGGAACCTGAGTCAGATATATCTACTTTTACTGGGACCGACCAGTGAACTAAATCTTTCGATTCTGCATAGCCGAAAACGGCTCCGCTCCAGTTAGAAGTCCATACAGCATGGAATAGTCCGTCATGAAAAACTATAGATGTATCCCTCGTTAGGGATTGCCCCGGCCACTGAGCTGGCTTCAGCAGCGGTTTATCTCCATTCAGAGATGTAAAGTTTAGGCCATCTTTAGTAAATGCAAGGCATGTGCCCATTTCCCCATTTCCTCGAAAATATGTATAAAGAAGCACGTCATCGGCGGCATTTGCGATGGAAACGCTCAGGAGTGTTGAAAATAAAATTACAAGGTATCGGATTATAAACATTCGAATCGATTGTCGTTAAAGATCAAGTAGCGCAGAAGATCAAAGTCGCTGAAAATCGGATGTTCCTATTGAGACTAGCACCATATTGTGCTCCCAAATATTTGGACTGATTCTCCAAATGTATTTAAAAGTAGAAAGAAGCTCGTGACCTACAAAAGGTATACTTGACATTTCTTAAGAATGCCATTGCTCTTTTGAGTAGTTTCCTGCCCGTACTCGCCACCACTGTGTGAAGTGCCTCATCATACCTCCTCTTTTCCCCACTCCGTTGACTTGCCAACACCAGTCGCCTTGACCATGGTGCGGCAACTCCATCGACTCGTCCCAGCCGGCGACTTTTAACGGCTTTGTCGATAAGAAAAACATTTATTATTTGGTCAATGCTTTAAGATGCCGGACCTCTCTCCATGAACATCGAAATCCGCGAATGATCAGATATCTAACGGATTCTCTACTTTATATCAGCTACGTATATTCCTCTACCAACATCATCGAATAACATCCGCCACTTTTGATCATTCCCATCGTAATAGATGGCTGGTCGAATGGCTGGCCGCAGTGTCCGTCCACTTTCATCGGTTAGAAGAAGTGGTTCATCACGTTGAGTCCAAGGCCCCGCAACCGAAGGTGCTGTGGCAAGGCCAATCAGCCCTCCCTTTTGGTCGGGTTGTCCAAAGAAGAAACTAACGTAGCTTCCCTTAAGGATATGATCCAAGATGTCAATATCGCCGACTCGCCGCCAATTCCAACGATCTGAATTGCTTCCGTGTTGGATGACGGGATTGTTGGAGAACTCGGTATATGGCCCCAAAATATTCTTCGATGTGGCAAACCCAATATTTTCATGCCCAGATGAACCACGGGCATTGAAATAAAGAAAATAAGTATCAGACTCTTTGATCAAAAAGGGTCGATAAATAATCTGATCATCCCAAGAGCCTTTGGCACCTGGACGAATGAGTGCCGTAGCCTGTCGAGTCCAAGGCCCAGAGGGATCAGATGCCGTAGCAACTCCAATACTCGCTCCTCCTTTCTCAAAACCAGCGCTGCTAAAACCAAAATAGAAAAGGTAGTAGGTCCCGTCTTGCTCATAAATTCGCGGACCGGACACGTACCCTTGATCAAATGAGCCGCTTGGTCCCGGTCCAAGAGCAATTCCCTGTTTGGTCAATTTATCCAAACTTGGTCCGCTCGCATAACCTATGGTCCCGACGGAATAATTTTCCCAAGCCGCATACCAAACGTGATAAACATTATTCTCAAAAAGTATTTCGGGTTCTTCAAGCCGCTCATCATAGCTTCCCTTTGCTCCAGATTGAAGAATTGGTTTTGAACTGACTCGCTGCCAGTGAGTTAGGCTTTCCAAGTTCGTGTAGACATCACTGAATGCATAAGTTGTGGAAAAGAGCAAAGTAGTCAGGATAATTTGATATTTCATAATATAGAGCTGGGTAGGGTTTCTTTCTTGTACATAGATTGAGGGTTTTAGCCGGGATTTCCCATGTGGCTTCTTTAACGGTAGTCACAGGTTTTTCTTAGCATTTCGTTCGGTAATATCTGAAATCGGATTGATGGTTTCTTCAGTTTGTACGCCCTGATTTCTCCACTGCTGGAGCGTCACATGGGCACTTTGGCCTTCCAAATCGTTAAGATCTCCATGGCCTTCTTATATCTTCTGAGCCTGAGCGAGCTGACGTGGAATATATCGTCATCTGGGTTGGACCCAGTATAGACATCGGCAAAAGCCGCAGAATATCCGGGGGTTGAGGAGATAGACCAAAGAAAAAACGGCTTCATTGAAATCGGATGATCGTATACGAATAGGGTTGAAAGATTCGGGTCGTCCGTCCCTCGTTCACTTCGCAAGTCCACTTCTCCTTTTTAGGGATAATTCTTTCCGGATTTTGCGCCGTATTGACATCGGGTAACTGGCCGGCTAATTCAGCGACAGTCGCGGTAGATTCAGTAGGCACAAAGTTCCTGAGGTAAATAGTGGCGTCATAGGTCTGGTTGCTCATATTCGCCACTTCCATGACGAGTGTCTTGTGGTCTTCGCTCAGGGTCGTATTCACATCAAATTGCCAAGGAACTCCAGGGGTATCAGTTTTTACAAGCAGCGGCTCATAATTCTGAGCCACCATTTGCAAGACATAACCGGGAGGTTGAATCCAGCTATCGGTTGGATTCATAAAGATGGTCCCCTGGTCCCATCCGTTTTCATTTTGCCCATCATACTGAAAGGCATTTGCATTGCAGGCGACGCAGACCGTATCTCCAAGTCTTTGCACATGGTGAATGGCAATCGCATTGGAAAGCGCCCTCTCCAGATTGTGTGAGTTGCCATTGAACTCGAAAACGCCCACCTTGAATTTCGCCCCCTCAGACAGACGGGTCAAACCCGCGACGTAGTTGGCCAAGTTGATGATTTCGCTGTTCGGCGTTTTATCGCCCGCGCGACTGGAATGAGTATGATAATCAAACCACACTTCTTTGGCTTCCGCCACTGCCAGTTGTAAGATTTTTCGATGGGCGGCTAAAATGGTTATGCGAGATAGGTCTCCGGTGAGAACCATTGGATCCACATTCGGATGGTAGTCTCCCACGACGGGAATCACCCCAGAATCCTTTGCCCACATCGCTTCGGCAAGCAGTTTAAACTTATTGAAGTAGGCATCGTTTACAGTGGATTCATTTCCTAATTCGACATACCGCAGATGGTACGGAGCCGGATGCCCATCTGCCACTCGTTTCCGGCCCCATTTGCTATCGGGCGATCCATTCACATATTCAATAAAATCGGACATGTCCTGCGGAGTTTCTCCCATGTTCAGATCAGGTATTCCCAAAATTCCAGCAGCTTCACAAAAGTTTAGAAAATCGATAACGCCCCATCCGTCCGTGTCCTCGTGATACCAATTGCCGTGAAAGGGAGGTCGCTGATCGCGATAACCGATCATGTTTTTCCATCGATATTCACTGTTTACGGAACTCCCTCCCATGCGGATGACAGTCGTGCCAATCTCCTGCGTCCGTTCTGCAATGTCTGGCCGCACGGGCAGTCCTTTGTACTGGCCCCAAGTGCCTGGAAAGAGAGAAACGTAGCCGAGATCCAAAGCACCTAGCGTTTTGAGCACGATGGCGAGGCGCGCGTTGGAACAGGCATTTGTGGGCGTTAGCTCAAATTTTATTTGAGTCCATTCACCGGGTTGGTGCGCTTCTAAATCCGTGCTAGCGAAGACGGTTGATCCGTCGTTGTTTTCCAGGCGTACCGTAAAGGCGGTGGCTTGGGCGGTTTTAATTCGCAGCGTGCCATCGTAAGGTTTATTTGCAACGAGCTCCAGACCGAGTTGATTAAGGCCGGAATTGGCAATTCCGACTTCACCGCTGCCGGAAACGAATGCCATCCGTTGGCTTTGCTTGTGCAAATATCCATCGGGAATGAGTTCAAATTTTCCCTTCGCCTGCGCTGATTTAATCGGCGTCCACATTTTACTGATCTGAAGATCTGGATTAGGAGGAACAGCCGGGGCTTCCTGAAAACTTTCTCCAAAGATCATTTCGTTATAAAATCCGCCATAAATCTCGTGATTTAGGTTTTCAAGACAAAGCCCGGTTAGATAAGGCGAGAGGTGTGCAACAACCTGTGAAGCGTCTACCTGGATATTGACATTGGCTGCATGACTAAAAGAATAGAGGGAAAGGATCGCCCACAGAGTGAATAGATTGCGTTTCATAAAACTTGAGATATCAATATGCCGATCGCTGGAATCTTATTGACCCGTCACTCGATCATTGAGAGATGGGTGCTCCATGGTCCCTCTTTTAAATTATGTAGTCATGACAGACCAAAGCAGGTCGAGCGTCCATCTGCCCGTAATCCATATCGACGTTATTCAAAGTTAATCCGTCGACATGTCGGCAGTAGGGTAAGTCATGAAACAGGCTCAGATAAGAGAAAGCGACATTCCTGAAGTGGAGGTTGTCGTCATTGAGCACGAGCTGCCAGCCGCCGTCGAAAACGTCTTGGCCGTTGACCTGAACGACCAAGGCATCATCTCCGAACCCCGCGAACCGGAACTTCATGTCACTGGGACCGACCAGTTTCCCGCGGTAGATGTTGGCCCAGAGATTCGGCTGAAGATTCATCAGCGAGAAGGCATTCGGTGCATTCTCAAAGGACTGCTCAGGAATCGCAAAGCCGCTGGCACTACGCGGCTCGGGGCTTTTGAAGTACTTGGCGAGGTTGCCTTCGCCCAGTCCATTTGCCACCAATCCATCCTGCGAAATTCCTGAGGGTTGCGGAGGATTGTCTGAGGTCTGTTTCGGCGGCTGTGATTTCTGAATCTTGGCGAGCACCATGGGCTCGATGGGAGTGGGAGCGATGAAATGATAGATCACGGCACGCCCTAGCAAGAAGAAGATCCGAATTTGCTTTTTGTGGGATTCGAGAATCTCAGGTGAGTGGGCTCTTGGTTTCATAAGGCATTTAGAGTATCATCCAAATCACCTCATTTAACAATTGCCCGAAAGAGGGATCCCTCCAAAACGTTTGGCCGCTGTCGGTGGACGGTTGATTGGCCGAGTATCCGCGTGTCGTCGGAACGATCGAGTTGTTGGGACTGACGATGTCGGTGCGGGCGGTGACGCGTTGGTCGGGACCAGCCGATTCTTGCAAGCGCGCCAGTGCTTGGTTTGCGGCGAAGAGAGAGCGTTTTGCTGCGCCACGGGTCAATTGAGTGCTGTTATAGGCGCTCTGTTGCTCGATTTGACGACAACAGCCGATGCGATCACGAGGATCGTGAGGAGGGAAATGACCATGATCGTCGCGATCAAAATAAAGCCCCGCTGGCCCCTTTTGTTGCGATTACCTTTTTTGGTCTCCATGAACATAGAAGATGCGCTTTCCTTTCAGCAACCTCAACTCTTATGCCACTCTCTTTTGATTCACTCTGGTTGCTCGTTCGACTGAAGAAATCATCTCTTCATTCGAACGGAAAAGGGACAAGAATATCGGGATCAATCCGAAAGCGTTTCACTTTTGAATAATCTGTTTGGCGGAATCCTTGGTCAGGTCGCAAGGGGTGGTAGGATCACGTGAAAATAGACAATCGTGTAAGTCAATGTTAGAAGTATACCCTCGCGTCTCTCAGACCGCATCCCTCTTTGGAGCAATATGCTCGGTTAGACCGCTTCGACAATCCTCCGCCATGCTGAGTTGGCTTCACTCCCGATAGGTTTCAATCGGCGCTCTATGCTCCCGACTATCGAGGCGAACAGGGTTCCAGACGTGTGGGCCGATTTATGTACGGCGGATGTCCGAGGGCATTGCTCGAATGAGCGGTTGCGAGGAGTTTGCGGTTATGGTTGGCTAGCGAGTGCGCCATGCGCATTCCGTTTTCCATAGTTGCGCTGGTTTTCCTCGGATTCAATAGGGCGTCTGCGGAGCCGGAGATCATTCGCACCGCCCATGAGGTGCATACACTTTCCTTGGAGCAAGCCTACAAGGGCCTTCCTGCGGCGTTAAAGGGAGTCGTCTCGGCGGTAAATCGGGGAATCGGCGGCGGTTTTTTTATCGATGATGGAACGGGAGCCGTCTACGTCTCATCCAACTTCGGCCAGGAATCAGTTGTGGAGGGAGACGCGGTCAGTTTGAAGGGGGAATGCCAGCCCGGCTTTTTTTCTCCCTACATCGCGAATGGTGTCTGGAAGAAAACAGGCACGCTTCCTCTGCCGCATCCTAAGGACATTCAGATCGATGAAGCGATGAGCGGTGCAGAAGACGATCAGTACGTGCGCATCAGTTGCTGGGTACGGGACTATTATGAGCAAGATCGCCAGACGATGCTCGCGCTTTCCAATGGCGGATTTCGGTTTACGGGGGTTTTTGCAGAGCCGGGCGACCTGAATCTTGATACTCTGATCGGCGCTCAGGTGATGATTACGGGCGTCGTTTCCGCATCAACATCAGAATCGAAATACCGCCGACTCGTCAGTGTCACCTTTTTCCCGCACCTCTCTTCAAACATCGTAATTCAAACACCCGCGCCGCCGCTCGATACCGATATCGTTCCGCTGAATAAGATAGGCCTCTACTCGATCAGCAATTCCCCGGGCAGAAGATTTTGCGTTCAGGGAGTGGTCACGTACACGAATGAACACTCACTGTTTCTCTCGGATTCCACCGGAGGAATTGGGATTAGCAGCAACCACGATTTGTCGCGTTTCCCAATCGGTGATCAGGTGGAAGCGACCGGTTTCTTGGAGAACGATCAATACCTCCCGAAAATGGAAGATGCCCGGGTGGTGGATCTTCATCAAGCCGGCACGATCACGCCTAAACTTCTCTCGGCTGCCGATCTTCAACAAGGCGACGGTCACGCCGATTGGGTTCAAGTGAATGCGACGTTGCTGGAGCAATCGTGGCACTCCATAAACGCCTCGGGTGAAGCGCCTCGCTACGAGGTTAACCTTTCGTTTGAATCGGATAAAATCGTCTTTACAGGCTCATTTTTTACGACGAGTAATCCCTCGGATCTATCGCTGCCTGAACCGGGCGCTGTCGTCACGATCCATGGGCTCGTCATCAGCCAAGCCGATCTCTCTGGGGCGACGAACGGCTTCCGCTTATTGCTCAATTCTCCCGATAACTTGCAAGTGCTTCAACCCCCCCCCTATTTCACCACGCAGCGCTTGCTCGTTGTCATCGTCATCGTGCTGAGCTTTTCGCTTCTCTTGCTGATGGTGATTTTGCTCCTCTTTCGAAAGAACAGCCGGTTGAGTCTTAAGCTTCACGAAGATCGCGCCATCATGATTGAACGCGCTCGTCTTTCGTCCGAGCTTCACGATACGATTCAGCAGATGTTGATCGGAACTTCGTGGCAATTGGACGCGGCGCTGAAAGGCGTGCTACCCAGCCAGGAACCGGTGCTACAAACCCTGGATCTAGCGAAGAATTACATCAAACAAACTCAGGCTGAGTTGCGTCGATCCATTTGGAAATTGCGACATCATTCCCTGGAGGGATTTAACCTGTTCTCGGCGTTAAGACGCGAGGCGGAGACCATCAGCCAAGGCACCAATGTTAATGTGAACGTCTCGATTCCCAATGGCAATGAATCCGTTTCGCTAAATCCGCAGGTGGAAGACAACATCCTTCGCATTACGCAGGAAGCGATCACCAATGCCCTGAAGCACGCAAATTCGCCCGAGATCCATCTTACGGTTTCGATTATTGGAGAGCGCCTGGTGCTGGAGGTGCAGGATCAGGGCCAGGGATTCTCCACCAGTCAAAACAGGGAGGGCTCGGATCACTTCGGTCTTTCCAACATGAAAGAGCGGGCCGATCGAATCGGTGCTAACCTCACGATCACTTCTGTTCCCAACCACGGCACGACGGTGCGGCTGGAGTTTCTCATTAAAAAATAGGCGCTTATGATTCGAATCTTGATTGCAGATGACCACACAATTGTCCGAAACGGACTCAGAACACTCCTCTCGACTGAGCCTGATCTCCGGATCATCGGGGAGGCGGTGAATGGCGAAGAGGCCGTGAAGAAGTACAAGGAGCTCAGCCCAGACCTGGCGATTCTCGATTTTCGCATCCCCATTTTGAACGGTGTGGAAGCGACCAAAGCGATCGTGCACCATCCCGACGCGCACATCTTGAGTCTGAGCACTTACGAGGAGATCCGAGAACGTTTACCGGGCGCTTGAAGCAGGAAGCAGGCGCTTCTGGCTACATCCTTAAAGCTGGCTCCGGCACCGATTTAACCACCGCCATTCGCGCCAAAGGGCAGACCTGGGTCTCACCGGAATTGCTCTTTCAGTTGGATGCCGTTAGCATTACTTAATGTCGCGATTGAATCAGTTCATCAAGGCTACTTATTGAGCTCCAAACACCATCGTCTTCCCGGTAAATGTCTTTGGCATATCACCCTTGTCATTAATAGGCGTTGGAGCTAATTGAAAAACTGGATAATCCCCTCCGGAATATGTTTCTCCATTGGTTTGAATCAAGAGGATAAACCCGGAGTGGCCACCCGGCCCCTCACCAATGAGAATATCGATCGAAAGAGGCTGTCCAGCTTCGGCGTCAAACCACTTTCCGCACACGAGCGGTCTTTGTTCTATAGCCATGCCCACATCCTCATCAGTTCGTGCTTTTGGATCAAGAGTCTCGCCTGGCCAACTTCCATCAAGAACGTTTCTATCGCCTACGCGAACCACAAGAAAATCATCTCCTCGACCAATAAATCGAAACCGGCCGGACTTCGGTGGCACGATAGTTCCTTTATAATGAATGACCCATCTACGGGCTGTAACTTTATCTGCAACACCAAAGGCTTGGGTCGCCTCGTCGGAATTACGGGTGGGAATAAAAATCTGCGTAGCTTCAAGCTGTACTGGAGCTTTGTAGTAGTGGTCAAGTATGTCTTGGTTCCATGAGAGAACGTACTCAGCAAGCACCCTTAGCGACTCGTGAGTGGCAGGCAAGGATTGCCAGGAGCTAAATATTTGATCGGTAGTTTCCGGAGGTACGATGGCTGCTGCTGTCGGTGTACCGTCAGACGTCTGTTTTAGGTCATATAATTCTCCAATGAGGCCTGGAGAGCCTGAGACTGGATTATCGCCATAGGGATTGGCATGAGACATACCACCACCGGACGAGCCTTTGCCGATTCCGCTACTGCTTTGAGCAATACTAAACGTAGGCAAATAGGCTGTAAGCGAAGGCGCAACAGATGTCGTCATAGCGAACGATTGGAGAGGACGGGAGCTGATAACAATGCTAGGCTGCGGGACCATAGGCGGAATAATTTGAGCGATCGGGTCCGCAAGGGACTTAGTTGCCTCACCACCGCGAGTGGACGGCTTCACGGGCGGCGGTGGTTGTTGTTTCAACTTTGCCATAACCATCGGTTCGACCGGAATCGGAGCAATGAAGTGGTAAAGAACCGCAGTACTCGCCATCAAAAAGACGGCAATATTAAATACAAGGATCGCTATGAACGAACCCGATTTCTCAAGACGCCGATTCCAAATGACCTTATTATTTTGCGACGTTCCTTGGCGATTTTTCATAGTTTTCTGTTTTTACGCTTTCGAACGATCAGGAGAACCGTAGTCGAAACGATTTCACATTGGCAGATTACCGTTAATCCGATAAGTCCGAAAGCGACCTACTCGCTCTAGGGTGGGATAAACTACTCCTATAGTCGCGATAAAAATCATTGCTCGAAAGGGTAGGCCCCACACTGAACCATGAGCCCATAACCGGCAAATCCCACCCTAGTAACTAGGCGGAGCTCGCTCTAAAGAGTAGTTGCGGCTTGGCATGCAACTATTACAATGCCGACCTGTTGGAGTCATCTGGTCGGTGAAACATGAGAATATGACATGGTCTCTCAGGTTGGTAATTTACAATAAGTTATGGCTAAAATAGATCCGTTTCGACGCTTAAATCATACTGGTTGCAGAGATTCTAATAGGCGGAAGGGATTTATATTAATATGTACACTGCTCGTCATATATCTTTTGACGCTTTTACTCGTTGGTAGCGTGATCTTAAGTCAGATTGAACTTCTAGACTTCTACACGATCGGAGGTCGCTAAGCAGAATGCACTCTTTGGATTGAATCAGGCTTTTAATCAGCTGCAAATTGCTGCAGGCCCTGATCTGAGAGTTACCGCCGTGCAGATATTCTCAACAGTGTGCTGTCGCTGCGGCTCGGGGAATACTATCAAAGTGGCAGGCAGTTTGAACGCAAGCACTTCAGCAAATCCCGCTCTGTTAAGCACTCCAAGTGTCTTGTTTCCCAAAGGCCCAATCTCTTCCGTTTCACCTGGGACAACCGCTATCCAACAAATCGGTTCTTTCGCTTTCTGGGTGTCGGATGAAGGCGTGAAGGCAAAGGCTGACTGTCCTGATCCCTTGGGACAAACGGCGACTTCACCCTTTGGCTACTTCAATCTCAAGAACATTTACAAATTGCTCAAAGCACGGCTGTTAATCAGGCACTATTGTAACCATCAACCGGGATTTCGATGCCGGCTTGAGTTCGGTCATTAAGATTCCATCCAGAAGCGACCAGAAGTGGATCGATAAGCACCACTCTAGTTTTGAGTCGTTAGCTATGAAAGTCCTAGATGAAAAGCGAGTCGCATATCGAATCAACCCTTTCCCAGCACAACACAAGATTTGGGATTGGTGCACTCATTCGCTTCTGTGAATATCTGAAGGATCGTGTCTAACTGGAAGTAAGTGGGTGACTGCTATAGGGTCTAACTGCCGTTTGATGTCGTTCCAATATTTTCGGGCCAGTGACTCTTGAGTAAAATTGTTGAGAGGATGACCGGGTAAGAGTTTACGGCGGATAACATCCTGAAGGGTAAGACCCTCATTTCTGAGCGCATTTTGAGTAATTGGATTGCGGGATCGCAGGGTGATAATGGCGGGCTTACAGAGTCTACGGAACCCCTCCGCTAAAGGGCTTCGCTGCCAGTATTCAAATTTTTCACCGATGACATCTTTTTCATTTAGCACGATCAACCAGTCAATCTTGGTGAATTCGGCCAAATTGTCGGCCCACTCGAGGATGCCTTTAAGAGCACCAACGTCGGAGTCGAGAACTCCAATTAAAGTCAGCCTCACACCGTGGGCAATGAGCATTTCATAATAGTCTCTGTAGAACTGAATTGTTTCCCGCTGGGAGCCAGCCCCGAAATCGGCTAAAATAATCGCTTCCTTTTTCGACTCAAGATCTTGCAGCATTTGGTCGAGAGCGTCTCGTTCATAGTGGAGTGGGTATCGCTGAGCATCTTTGACGAAATGGGCAAAGCATGAACTCTCTTTGTTGTCACTTTCATAGTCGTATGAGAAGACGTCGATACCATTAACCAGATACCATTCGTAGAGTGTAACAGCGGTGGTGGTTTTCCCGGTTCCGCCCCGATTCCCGGCGATGGCAACGATTCGCTTTTCGCCCATTGACTTTGTTGAACCTGTTGAAATTGGTTGGTCCGGTGAGTTTGAAGGATCTAAGGTGATTGAAGATGCTGGTGTTTTGGTTTGTTTTTTAGGGGTTTCCATTCATGTAGTTCAACACAGTTTAATCAGAAACGGGTAGCGCACCTGCGGCACCTGCAGCATTTGTCCAACAATTTATTTGGACCGTGGCGGTAGGTCGATCCGATCTTGGTTGAGCTTAGGGCGAGGCTTAGTTTGTGCAGCTTTGCGGGCCAAATCTGCCTGCTCAGCTTTCAATCTTTCGGCAAGGGCGAGGGCTTTGTCTGAGTTGGCTCGGGCTTGTACGGCTATTGACGACTGTGATTGCACTGGTTGAACTGCCTCTCGGAGGTGATCGAGCAAAGAACTGTTTGACGGTGCTTTTTCACTCAGGATAGTCGCTAAGGTTTCTAAAATTAGGTGGAGCGATGCCTTCGGGACGAGATCACTTTCAAGATTCTTCCTCCTGCTCTGTCGTTTTACGAGATCGGCGATCACGCGACCATTCGGTTTCAGAGTCGCAGGCAGAAGATCTGCGATTTGATCAAAGGTTTTGCCTTCCTCACGCCATTTCAGGATGTGCGAAAGATGCGGTCCATATTTGGATTGAAAGGGTTTGCCGGGCACGGTTCAGTCTCGTTGCTGATGAGCGCATTGGCAACAGCTTTTGTCTCGAAAACACGAGTACTTCACGACTTTTCAAAGCAGTATGTCGACTTATTCTTGAGTTTTGTTGTCTCGCCTCCACTTAGTGATGTCAATGTCATGTATAACTCAGTGTGAGTCATGACTAGAGTCCGTTTATCGGACGACTCATAACTGACTTATTCATCAGTTTGCATGACTTCTATCCGCACAACGAAAACGTTGTGCAAATGTGTGATCTTTGTAAGAAGGGGACAGCAGGAATGCGTTAGCGTTACTGATGGCGACTGCGACAAAGATGGAGACTGCCTTTGGGTTACTGGCTTGTTTTGTAGTCGAGGCAGTTGAGCAAGTCGATGGCTTTTTAGGTCAGGGAGGGCTGTGATTTCTTTAGGTAAAGGAACGTCGGTAGCGGCTGCTTTGGCTTATTTCGATAGGCACTTGCAGGTTGGTGATTATTATTCTCAGGAAGCGTCTTTGGAGGGAGTTTGGCGTGGGCAACTTGCCAGGCGTTTAGGATTAGAAGGTCAGGCGGTTGATCGGGATGCGTTGGCAGCGGTTTTGGAAGGTCGATTTTCTCAGGTGGGTTACGAGGAAAAATCGATGGATCGGGCTCGTCGTTCGGAGCTGCTCTACTTTGATCTTTGCTATAGCCCGCCAAAGTCAGTGGCGATTCTGGCTGCTTTGGATGATCGGATTGCTCGGGATATCCGAAAGATTGTGGATGAAGCGTGGTGCGGGTTTGAGCGTGAAGTAGCGGCGACACGGGATGCTTCCAAGCGCAATGCTGCGGGCAATCGCATTTATGAAACCAAACAGACCGGTGAACTGATCGCCGCTGAATTTGTTCATAACGCCAGTCGTGTGGGTGATCCCGGTCTCCATTTTCATCGGTTGGTGGTCAATGCGACCTACGACGAGGATCGGGGTGGGGTCTTTGCTTTGGACGCTCGCGAAATGTTCCGTTTAAGAAAACAGTTCGACTATGAAATCCAAGCCAATGTCGCTCGGTATTTTTTGGAGAAAGGATACACGACAGTCGTTGGTCAATCGGGCGTGTTTGAAGTAGGAGAAATACCTCGGGCGGCGATTGATCTCTTTTCTCGTCGGCATGCCCGTGTAAAGGAACGTTTCGCAGAGCTGCGTTTGGAGCGCCCGAACGTTCCCGATCATATCTTGGATCAGCTGGCTGTTTTGGAAACGCGCCCGCAAAAGGTTGTCGTAACCGATTCCGAGCTGCGTGAAGACGTGTTGCAGCGCTTACAGGAGGCGGGTTTGACGATCGGGAAACCGGTACCGGGAACCGATGGTCGGTTGGCCTTTCGCGAGGTGGCAGTTAATGCGGTGGCGAGTATGGTTCGAGAAGTCTTCACGACGGAGTCAGTCGTTAAAAAAGAGAAGGTTGTCGCTCAATTGCTCAAATATGGCCGGGGCTTAATCGGTCGAAGTGACGTGGAAAAGATTCTTATCTACGACCAACGTTTTGTTGACGTACCCGCTCTACTTGGAGAGCCAGGCAGTCGAATCATGTTTAGGCCGCATATGCAAATTGAGGAACAATTGCGTTCGGTGGGTTACCGGATGTTAGCTTCCTATAAATCGTTAGCTGATCCCAAGGTCTTTCCGGTTCCCTTTCCCGCAGAGTTATCGTTGGAGCCGGAATCGATTGAGAAGGCCTATTTGCAGGCTCAACTGAAGGGCGAGGACATCACCCTGCCGGAGTTGAGGCGCAGTCGGGAACAGTTCCGGGCAGCCTATAAATACGTTCTGGAAGGCAAGGAATCGTTGTTTCTTATTGAGGGGGCTGCGGGTGTTGGAAAGTCGTTTTTCTTGCGGGTTCTCAAACGAGAAATCGAAGCGACTGGCAGACAAGTGTTTGCGGTGGCTCCGACTGGACGGGCGAGTCGTGAAAACCTCGCGGGTGACTTTGAAAATCCTCAAACGATTCACCATTTGCTGTTAAGCAAGAGAATGCAGGACCAATTGCGAGGGAATGTCCTCGTTGTCGACGAGGCTCCGCTCAGTGACGGCGCTTCGCTTACAGCGCTACTGAAAGTTTGCCATGAACAGGGTTGCAAGGTCATCCTACAGGGTGATTTGAAGCAACAGCATTCGGTGGCGGCTATCGACGGTGTTCGCTTCCTCGTCAATGAACTAGGCCTGGGAAAGAACCTCCAACGATTGGATGTTTCGCGGCGACAACTCAAATGGGAGGACAAGGAGATCGCCAGGACGTGGTCTCACGGTCATGTTCAGCAGGCTATCGATATGATGATTGCGACAGGGAACGTTATCGAAGGCAAAGATAACGGCATGTCGCAACTGGCAAAGCGGTACGTTGATGTTCTCGGTCGGAGCGAAACCGCTCTGGTGATTTCCTCCACGCATGCGCAGGGCGATGCACTAGCGAAGTTGATCCGCGAAGAGCGCAAAGCTGCGGATCAGATCGGATCCGTGGATTGGACGGTGCGAACGGATAAGGAACTCAAGGATGGGGTGCAGTTAAAAGATGGCGGTCAGTTCTTTGCCGATTCACCCAGTTCGTACCGCATCGGAATGCGGCTGACGTTAAAGGACCGTCCAGGTCGCGCGGATGACGCGAGCGGAGGTAAATGGGAGGTTGTCGGCTTAAACGAAAAGGGCATCGAAGTTCGGAAAGAAAATCGAACCAAAGTGATCGATGTCACAAGAGCAAAAATGGCCGATTACACGGTCTATGAACCGCGTGACGTGGCCGTTACGACCGGTGATCGTGTTCGCCTTCAGGAAAAGATCGTTGTTTCGACGCTGAATCGGTCGTCGTACCAAACAATCAATGGACCTCGAGCCAAGGATATTTACGAGCGAGGCAGCATTCAAATTGTAGAGTCGCGACTCGATGACGGCAGCATTTTGTTCAAATCGGGCCTAGTCGTTCACCCGAACGATGGTCGGCTGGGGCAGGGCTACGTTTCGACATCAATCCCGGCTCAGGGTTCTACCGTTGATTGGCTGTTTTGCTACGAAAGCGTCAAATCGCTCAAAGCTTTGGGCAATCTGGCCAGCATGTACGTCAACGTTTCACGTCACGTCAAAGGCATGGCTCTCTACACCGAATCCATTGATGCCCTGCGCCAGTGGGGTGCACGTAAGCATAATCGCCAGCTTGCCAGTGAGGCTGTTCAACTTGCTCAGCGATCCGGCACTC
>CAVURW010000008.1:0-20847 GCA_963743595.1 uncultured Verrucomicrobiae bacterium | reverse complement strand
CTTGGGTCATACGTCAGAACCAGCCTCGGGCCTACCAAAAGAGCGTTTTTATTGCAACGTCACGTTGCCCCCTCTAAAGGGGAATACCGGGATAGTGCGAAAATTCTTATAGTCTAGATCGTGAAAGCCATTTTTAACTTTCTAGCGGTGCTCGGATTCGCAACCCTTATCAACGTCGGGGAGGCGGATACACCTTTGGTGGTCTCGACAACAACAACGACTGACCTGGCCTCTTACAGCCCAAACGGCGTGCGCGAAAAGCTGTCGCTGGATTTTGGCTGGCGCTTCCATCCCGGCGATCTGGACGCGTATAGCACCGACATGTTCAAGGGCGGTCAGGTGGGGCCGGGGAAAATGGATGATTTCTTTACCCCGAAGTTCGACGACTCTGCGTGGCGCGGAGTGAATCTGCCACATGATTTTGTGGTGGAAGGGGCGTTTGTAACAAAGAACAATGTTATAAACGGCGCATTTCCCAACGGTATTGCCTGGTACCGACGGCTGTTGATGTGTCCAAGACGGACCATGGCAGGCGATTCATCCTCACTTTCGATGGCATCGAACGATACAGCGATGTGTTCGTGAACGGGCTCCATGTGAAAACCCAGCGCTTTGGCTATATCGGATTCTCGGTGGATATCACCGAGGCGCTGAATTACGGCGCAAAGAACGTCATTGCCGTCCGGGTCAATACCAACGAAGGGGCCGAGGGCTGGTGGTATGAAGGCGGAGGTATCTACCGGCACGTCTGGTTGGAAAAATGTGCTCCCGTGCACATCCCTTCCTATGGAGTGGCCATTGATCCGCGCTTGAACGACTCCTTCTCAACTGGAACGCTGCAAGCCAAAGTGGACGTGGTGAACGAGAGCGATGAACCGGCCCCGATCAGCGCGACGATCCAGTTGGTCGATGCCAAAGGCCAACCGTCCGGGGACGCCAAAAGTCCCGAAGTCAACCTCGGGCCGGGCGAAACCCGATCTATCTCTTTGCAACTGCAGGTCGCCAAGCCCGCCCTGTGGTCGCCGGACGCTCCCAATCTCTATACCTTGAAAACAGCTCTTCTCCGGAATGGCTCGATCATTGACGGGCTGGATAGTCCGCTGGGTTTTCGAACGTTCGCCTTCGACGAGAAGGAAGGCTTTCTTGTTAATGGCAAGAAGACGATTATAAAAGGTGTCTGCCTGCATCAAGACTATGCCGGGGTAGGCATTGCCGTGCCCGATGCCCTGCTGCGGTATCGACTCACTAAGCTGAAAGAGTTAGGAGTCAATGCGATCCGCACGCACCATCCCAATCCGCCGGAATTGGCGCGGATGTGCAACGAAATGGGGATTCTTCTGCTGGCTGAAACGCGGCACTTTAGTTGTTTTTCCGACTCACTCGAGATGCTTGACCGCATGGTCAGGATAGAGCGGAACAATCCCTGCGTGATTGCCTGGGGTCTTGGGAACGAGGAAAAACTTCTTGATGCGCGGGGCGCTGCGGTCGTTGCGAAAATGAGGCGGGAGGCCAATTTGCTGGATCTCCAGCACCGCCCGGTCACGATGGCGCTCAATAGCTGGCCGGATGGGCCCGTTGCGCAGGCACTCGATGTGGACGGATACAATTACAACACGATCGATAGCACGTCCCTTCCTCCCCTCCCCATTTTCCAGTCGGAGGCGGGCAGCGTGGTCTGCACGCGGGGCGAGTATCAGACAGATCCCAAGCTTGGCATCGTCAGCAGCTACGACCGCAAAGCTTTAGACTGGGCACAATCGTCCGAGGGCGTGATGAACCTAGCAATGACCGTTCCCCGAATTGGCGGCACCTTCGTCTGGACCGGTTTCGATTACCACGGCGAGCCGACCCCGTATGGCTGGCCCAATGTCGTCTCCAATTTCGGCCTGCTCGACCTGTGCGGCTTCCGGAAGGATCTCAGCTATTATTACGAGGCCTGGTGGAGCAATCACGACGTGCTGCATATCCTTCCACACTGGAACTGGCAGGGCACAGGCGAGACGAACATTGCTGTGTGGGTATTCAGTAATTTTGACCAAGTGGAGTTGTTGCTGAACGGCAAAAGCCTCGGCACTCAGGACATGCCGCGCTACAAACACGTGGAGTGGAAGGTGCCGTTCGCGCCAGGCACCCTGCTCGCTAAGGGATATCGCAATGGACGCGTGGTAGCGGAGCAATCTGTCCAGACCGCCGGTGATCCCGCTACCATCGAGATCGTCCCAAACCGTACGCAGATCCTGGCCGATGAGCGCGACCTAACGGTGTTCTCCATCGCCATCCGTGACAAGGATGGAAATCTCTGCCCGCGCGCGGACAACCTGTTGAAGTTCACCGTTTCCGGGCCGGGGCGCATGCTGGGAGTCGGCAACGGAGACCCCCGCAGCCACGAGCCGGAGCAGCTTCCCTTCCGCAAGGCCTTCAATGGACTGGCTGAGATCATTGTCCAGTCAACGGAAACGCCCGGCACCATTAAGCTTACCGTAACCAGCGATGGAATTCCGGAAAAGTCGGCGGATGTTGTCACCGAACTCCCGGAACAGACGTTGCCGCGCGTGCCTTCTGAGGTTCACGATATCGAACAGGCAAAATTCTATCCCGAAGAGGAAAAGGATTCGTTGGGCAAAAAAAAGGATTGGTCGCTCGAGGAAATGTACAAGGACACCGCAGGTATTAAGCCTGAGCCGAAACCTTCGCAGTGATAAAAATCCATAACTTTTCATGAACAAAAGCATCGTTACTTTTTTTGCACTTTTAGCTAAGTCCCTGCTTTTGTATTACGGCACTTTGAGCCGTCGAAGGCATCAAAGAACTGCGCTTTTTAGGATTATATCAGCAACTAAATCACTCGCCCGTGTTTAAGGGTTTAAATCCTTCTAATCGTTTATGAACCGTCTTTCTTATTCCTTAATATTGCTCATCCTATTCACTGCTGGAGTTTGGGCCGATACACCTGCCCCGTCCACCAACAGTACCACGATAACGACAGTACCGGATGATTCGGCGGCGGCTAGTTCTGGAGCCCAGCTGTTGGCTCTCTTTCGTTCAGCAGGCAGAACCGGGTTGGTTCAGTTGGCAGTGTCGCTCTTTGGCGGAGCTTCCATTGCGGGCTGCCTCTTGAAGCTGCGACGTAAAAACGTGGTCCCGTCGGGCCTTTCAGACCGAGCTCGCGAACTCTGGGCCAAGGGTGATTTCGCCGCCCTGGAAGCATTGAAAGATCAGGAACCGAGCACGCTGGCCCGGGCCATTTCATTTATCGCCAAACATCGCCATCAGTCGATGAGCGACGTTTCCGCTGCAGTCGGAGACCGGGTTTCGACTGAAATTGCCGCCTTCAATCAGTTGGCCTATCCGCTGGGCGTTATCGCCACGCTGCAACCCCTGCTCGGTCTCCTCGGAATGATAATGGGAATGATTCAGGCTTTTTCCATGGTGGCATTAGCAGGGGTGCTCGGTAACGCGGCGCAACTGGCGGGCGGCATTTCTGAGGCGCTTTCCACCACCGCTCTGGGCATTGCCTTTGCCATTCCATTCCTGGCCGCCTATCACTACTTCCGAAGCCGCACCAATGGTTACGGCGTAATGATTTCCGGCGAAATTAACGACCTCCTCTCGGACTGGCTAATGCGTGCCCATGAAAATTAAAAATGATCACGAGGAAAATTTCGAACTACCCCTCGTGCCAATGATCGACATGATGCTGGTCTTGCTCATCTTTTTCATGGTGGCGACGACTCTCAAGGTCATGCAGCCGGAGATTCCGGTGCAATTGCCGGATAGCGCGGCCGCCATTTCTGTTAAGCAAGAGCCTAAAGTGCTGGTCATCGGTCTCGATCAGTCAGGACAGAAATATCTCAATGGCGTGCTGACCACCACGGAGGAACTCCGTGCCCGGCTGAAAGAAGCCGGGGCCACCGATGCCACCCAACCGGTGCGGCTTGATGTCGATCGCGGCGTTTCCTTCGACCGTGTCATCGAGATCCTCGATCTTTGCCAGTTCGAGGGTTTGAAAAATATTGGATTCCATACCCACAAACCTGACGATAAACGATGAAGAGCGCCGATCAAATTGTGCACCTGTCGCCTCGCGAATGGATGATTTCCGTGGTGGCCCATGTGGTAATCTTTGCCATTCTCATTTACCTGATCCCAGCCAAGGCGATCGTGACCGTCTTCTCGAAACCTGTTCCCACTCCTAAGGAACAGTACCAGGATCCAACGCAGGTGCACGAGGTGGTCCGGGACATTGCCCAAGAGCAGGCCGAAGCCGCCCGGGAACGAGTGAAGCAATTGGCTGATTTATATAAGCGCCTGAACACCCTGACCACCCAGCGGTTGGATGCTTATCACCAACAAATCAAGACCGCTGCAGACGCCGCCAAGGACACGCTCCAGCAACTCCAGAAAATTCCCACCCAACAAGACGCCACCCTGCATGCCCATGATCAACTGGCGCAACAACTTCAGAAATTATCTTCCGATCCATCGCCCGCAGATGAGCACGCCGTCCAGGCCCTGCGTGATCAGGTGACCAACCTCCAGCAGCAAGTTAGTTCCAACCATAGCATCACTGAGGATCAGCAAGAAAAGGCGCTCCAACTGCTTCACTCTGTAGCTCAGGATTCGCCTCCAAACGAAGCCCAAAAAAAGGCCAATGACGCCGAAGCCGTCGCTGCCTCTAGCGAGCAGCAGGCTCTTCAGGCCCAGGATCGATTTCTCAACAATCTGAGTGCCCAAGTACGTCAGACAGCCGCGCTAAAACGATCCACTGACACAGTAACTTCCCTCTCTGCCCAACTCGATCAGGCGAACCAAGCAGCCACGCAGGCCCAATCTGCAGTGGATGCCGCCAAAACGGCCAATGATGCAGCCAATGCCATCTATCAGCAGGCGCTCCCAAAATTGCCCGCCGATAAGCAGACTGCCGACGCCGATCGGCAGGCCTTTATCCAAACCCAGCAGGCTTTAAATCAGGCTAAATCGACCCAAGATCAGCTGGGAGGCAAAGTGAAGGGGTTGCAAAGCCAATTGCAGGCGTGGCAAAAAAATCAGAGCTCCGACACGGACAAACTAGCCAAGATGCAGGCCGACTCCGCCAATTCGCAAACTCAGATGCAAGGCAGCATGGATAAGGCGAAGAGCGACGAAACCGCCGCAAAGCAGGCACAACTCGACTCCATCGCCCAATTTAGCCACATGGCCAATAATCCTCCACCACCGACTGATTCATCCTCTTCCAATGCTCAACAAACGCCAAACGCAATCGTACCGGATGACGCTTCGTTGCAGGGAAGAAACCTGGGACAGCTTTATCAATCTGCCCAGGAAATGGAAAATCAGATCACAGACCGATATCGAACTTATCGTGCCGCCGAACTCGCCTCCATTCAAAAACTAACGCTCTCCGACGCCATGCAGGACACGCAGGTCGCCCGGCCTAATCGGGATAAGCTTAACGTTCCCCTTCTTTCCGGTCAGGATGCGGACAAAAACTTTGACGGATACAAAGCGGAGGTCAACAAGGCCAACCAGCAAATGCAATCGATGGTCTCGCTCAGCAGCAATATGGTATCGTTGGCGGAAGCGCAGAAAAACGTTGGTCAGGGTGACGTTCAGCTGCAGCAAGATCACTATAATCAAATGGTCGCTTCCGCCACGGCGGATGATAGCGCTGTCGGCAAAGATCTGACGGGTGCCACAGGAGGCAATAACGGTGGGAATGGAACAGGCTCTGGCAGTACGGGAACACGAAATGTCTCTAAGCAAGTCTACACGCGAGACAGCGCCGGAGCTGCCAGCCATGGACTACGCTCACCTGAAGCCGCTCGCCACCCGTCAAATCAGCGAGCTCAGCCCACATCATGCGGACTGGCTCTATGTGGACAGTTGGTACTTGATCGGCCCGTTCGAAAACGGAGGTCGCCGGAATCTCTACACCAAGTTCCCACCTGAATCGATCATCGATCTCGATGCCGTCTATAATGGTAAGGAGGGGCGTCCGCTGCATTGGGTCTATACGCAATGGGACTCGCCCATGCTCCGCCCAGACAATGACCTCGCCGACGCACCTGCCATTTACTACGCCTATACGGAACTGAATTTCGACCAACCTGAGGATCTCTGGATCGCCTCCGGGAGTGACGACAAGGGCACGATGTGGCTAAACGACGTCATTGTCTGGAACAGCAGTGACGCCTTCAAAGCCTGGAGTCCGAATGAAGGTTATCGGAAGGTCCACTTTAAGCAGGGTCGTAACCGCATCCTTTACCGGCTTGAAAACGGGCAGTATTTCGCCGCGTTTTCACTAATGATCTCGACGCACAAGAATTAGCCCCGGGGCTTAAAACCGATCATCTGCTCCATCAGATCAACCAGGAAATGATTTTATCACCAAGTGGTAATTTATTTCACGCAGCTAAGGAGCACGGAAGCAATCGGGATCATTTCCAGCGTATGCCGAAACGTGTGGCAGGAAATCCGGCGTTCCTGGCGGTGCGTCAGGCGACTAAGACCATTTACGATTGAGGTTCGGTACATTCGGACACCTGTGGTTGAACCAGTTCAATCTACCGAATATTACACGTAAATGGTCTAAGTGGATCCGGCTCAGCGACTTTTTCAACGAGCAGCCGTGGAATGAGTCGATGCTGTTTGCGCCGAGGCGGGCATCAAGAAAAGAGCCGCATATTAATGAATGAAACGACTCTCATCTTTTCAAACCATTTGAAAGCAAATGAACTAGCCAGAGACTTTTATTAGAACCACGCCGTGCGTTGGAATCGGGTGCGGTGTCGCGTAGTTCTTATCAAAGGAACCGAGGTCTTTTTGTCGCCAGAGATCGCGTACTTTTTGAGAACCGCTCAGCTTAAGATCGGCCCACTCGACTTCGCCGACGACAGGTGCTGATCCCATGTTGAAAAAGCCGACAACGGTCGACCCGTCCTGCATCTTTTTGGCCCAAATTTGGATCGGTGTTTGACCAGCCAACGTGGGGTGAACTACGGATGCGGCTTGACCAAGCGGATCTTGGTCCACATCCAGCACTTCATCATTCGTCAGCAAGTTTAGTGTGAACGGATCGAGCTTCTCTAAATCGCAGCCGATGAGCAGCGGGCAATCCTGCAAGCACCAGAGGCTCATGTGAGTGTACTGCTCATCCGGCGTGAGCTTGGTGGGATGCGTATTGCCCCAGCCAACTTGGCCCACCACCAACATGTCTTGATCGTTTCAATGACCAGGTCCGGCGTATTTCAGCGATTCCATCGCCCCGCCGTGCATTGCCGGTCATGCTGTTCCAGGTATCGGTAATATCGTATGTGGTGCGCCAGGTGTTTCCACCCGCCACCGCGCCCCATTCCCACACTTTGCCCATTCCATACTGGCAATAGCTGAACACGATATCCCGTTTCACTTTATCCAGCGACGCGCGAAAAACCTTGTAGGGCTTCTGGACAATTTCCAGGTCGATCTTTTCCTTCTGCGCGGGATCCATTTTCTTATTCAGCGCATCGATCGAATCGCTCACCTCTTTCAAACGCGCATTCTCCTCGTCCGTGCGGCTGCGATTGTGCTTCAGGGTATCCTTCTCGGCCATCAGGGACTTCAGCTGAGTGGCGTCGTCGGCAGAAAGCAGCTTCCCGTACTCATCCATTTTCTCCCGCTCCGCGACTCCACCGTAGCTGCACCAGTCATACTTCACGTAATCGACGCCCCATTGGCCGTACGTGGCCGCGTCCTGGTTTTCATGCTGGTAGCTGGCCGTGAAACCCGCGCAGGTCTTCGGTCCTGGCGAGGAGTAGGCGCCAAACTTCAGTCCGAGGCCGTGAATGTAATCGCTCAGCGCTTTCATATCCGGGAACTTCGCATTGGGTTGGATATTGCCGGACGCATCGCGATTGCCCTGCCAACAATCATCGATATTCACATAGGTCCAGCCATGATCCACGAGCCCTGTCTTGACGATCGCATCGGCGGCGGAGCGGATTTTCTCGTCGGAAACCGCATTCGCAAAACAGTTCCAGCTATTCCAACCCATCGGCGGTGTGAGGGCCAACGTATCCCCGCTTTTGATCAAGAACGGGCGACTGTTTTCGCCGAGCGAATTCTTCGCATGGAGCGTTACCGAGTAATCACCAGCGGCGGGTGTGGTTCCGGTGATCCGGCCCGTTGCGGCGTCTAGGGTCAGGCCGGTCGGGAGGTTATCCGCCGAGAAGGTAATCGGTCGGTCGCCTGTCGATGGAATCGTGAAGAGAAAGGGATTTCCCGGATGCGAGCCGAAGACCTTCGCATTATGGAGAAGCGGCGTCTTGGAGCTCGGCGGAGTGAGGATGTCTTGAGCCGAGGCGAAGCTGAGAGAAAGAGTGAGCAGACCGACAAGAAGAGGGGTTCGGAACATAAGAGCTTTGGGAGTACACCGCGTCGAGCTTTAGGGAGGGGAAACGAAATTGCCCGAGATGATCGTTTGCGAAGCTAGGCCAGGTACGTCCCAGCCAACATCCGTGCGGCCGTTACCCGATCCACCTAGTTGAAGTGTTTCGAAGTAGTACTTCTTTCCTGCAGTCAATGAGATGGGGGCTGAGACTTGTTTGGGATAAACCTCGAAATTGAACGCCCATTGGGGACAGAGGGCGATCAGCCTTTTGTTACCGGGCGAGTCATCCGTGCTGAGGAAAAGTTCGGCCATTGAATCCCCGGAAACGTAAAAGACGTAGTTACCGGTAATATTGGGATGAATGAAGCCGCGAATTCGACTTGCTGATGTGTCCTTCCACTCATCACGGGTCTGCACGCTTGCCAGGACGACGTGGCGTCCTTTGCGGTCAGCCAAAGCGGCGTCTGCGGAGAAAGCCGATAAGCCCATGCATCCTCAGGCCATGGAGTTTTGAACCAGCGAGAGTCCTTGGGATGGCAAATAAAAACGCTTTGCCTCTGGTCCCGAGGGGCTGGTCCGCATGACGCCGGACTGACTGACTGACTCTGAAACGTATCCTGTGGCAATCGGGACAAGCTTAGAGCCGATGGCATTGACTTGGTTTTGCAAGCTCTCGAGCCTTTTGTTTTGAAAGCGAGCTTCATCGACCTCGGCCCCGAGGCAAATGGTCGTGGCCAGTTTAAATCTCCTCCGCATGGCCAAGCTTTTCCTGGATCGCGAAAAGCTAGCCATCCCCGTTGAGCTCAATATGGTCTGATTTAAGACGGTGGCCTTTCAATGAAATAGACTCTTCGGGGTTAAATTCTCCCTTATAAGATAGCTTCAGCACCGAATTGCTAATCGTCCGGAAGGAGGGTTTTATCGGATGTGAACGTCACGCGGACCTTGTAAGCCGGGTTTGGCTTGGGCATGTCTGCACCAATAGCACTGCGCCATTCATCGAGCTGTTTCTTCAAATCTGCTGCTTGTTCTGGCAATGCTTTGGCCAAATTATACTTTTCGGAAGGATCATTCTTCAAATTGAAGAGCTCGATTCCCATGTCTTCATACCACTCAATCAGCTTGTACTCACCTAGTCGAATAACCCCGTTCGGTCGGCCTCCCTGGTTGCTGTAATGGGGGTAATGCCACAACAGGGGACGCTGGGGCAGGGATTGTCCTCTCAATAATGGAACAAAGGTGATGCCATCCAAGGTCTGTTGAGGTTCGGGAGGCAGCCCACAGGCATCGAGCAAAGTGGGGTAAAAGTCGGTACTAGTAACGGGGGTGTCGCATACGGTTCCTGGCTTTACCACCCCCGGCCACCGCACGATCAAAGGCTCGCGTATACCACCCTCGTAAGGCCAGCCTTTCCCAGCGCGCAGGGGCAAGTTGGAGGTTGGAGATCCTTCGGCGGTTGAAAGTCCCCCATTATCCGAGTAGAACACCACGATGGTGTTTTGTGACAAACCGAGTTCGTCAAGTTTAGTGATGACCCGACCGACCCCCTCGTCCAGGCTCTGAATCATCGCTCCATAAACGGGTTGATCTTGGCGCTGTCGAGTCAGATTACCGTACGTGGGGTCAGGCAGAAATTCTGAATCCGTTGTAGCCGGAAGGTTAGCTGCCTTTGCACGCCACCTAGCCAGCATCTCTGGCTTGGCCTGCTGTGGATTGTGGACAGCATAATGGGCTAGATAAAGAAAGAAGGGCCGGTCTTCGTTCGCCTCAATAAACTTGTCAGCCTCGTCCGAAAGTCGATCAGTAAGATACTCCCCAACAGGCCCATCCTTTAAAGTAGGAATGTGGTAGGGACTGAAATACGACTTAGGGTGTCCCATCTCGCACCGGCAATATTCAAATCAAAACCGTAACGTGTGGGCCGGTAATTCTTCCCGCCTAGATGCCATTTACCAATAATAGCGGTGACGTAACCACCTTGATGAAAAGCCTCCGCCAGAGTAAGCTCATCTGTAGGCAAATGATCTAAGATGGAAGGTGAAAGAAGACGTTGAGTCGGCTTGGAGCCCTGGCCGGGGAGCCAATCGGTCAGGTGTAACCGGGCGGGGTAACGACCGGTGAGGATGCTGGCCCGGGTGGGGGAACAGACCGAACAGGCGGCATAAGCTTGAGTAAATCGTACTCCCTGCTGAGCAAGCCCGTCGATGTGCGGAGTTTCATAAAACGTGGAGCCCTGGCATCCTAGGTCTTTCCAACCCAGATCGTCTGCCAATATGAACACCACATTCGGCTTACGGGCTGTTCGTTGAACTTCGTTCGCCCAACATTTTGGCGTGCTAACTAAAACCAGTACGAGCAAACACCCAAAAAATTGCGCAAATTTTTTTATCATAGCCTGGAATATCAATTTCTATCTTTGTTTAGGAAAGATTACAAACCTTCTGAGTAAACCGAATTTGACTGAGAAATGTCAGGAGCTGATCCAACCGTACCCAGGGTGTCCGTGCATCCGTCACCGCTAACCAGGAAAAAGGGCGATACTCAAAAAGCAAATGTTCTTCATTGTGAGATAGAATTGGTCGAGATCTTGGTTTGTTGCTCATGTCGTCGGCGATCTCAGGTCCCGTCATTGCCGGAACGGACCCGAAAACCAGTGATCGCTCCCTTATAAAAAGGGACTAAGCCAGCAATACTGCGTCCGAGGTAGTTTTGTTGTTGGACTGTGATGGTGTTTGACCCCAAAAATTGGTCGGGGGTGTGCATGATCGACTAACGTAGCCTTTCGCAGGTCCGCTAGCCATCGAATTACCTCATGCGCAAAATTGCATATCCGAGTATTACTGTAATCGCTGCGGGTACCGTTTGTAGCTACTTGTTATCAACTTTCGACCAAGCGAGTGCTCATGGACATAAAGAATAAGCCCATCGAATTTCGCTTTAAAAATGATAATGAAGTTATTAGGCCAATGGTTGGAGAGGAAGCGATTTGCGGCTAGGCGGCTACTCTATTGCAAGGCCTTCCAAACGGCTGGAGTCTTGGAGAATCTGACTTTGTACGGTCCAGTGTGTAAACTGGGTGAATCGGGAGTATCATAGGGAGCCAGTTGGAAAATGGGAAGAAGTGGATATCCGTTTGTCATGTCGTAGCTTTTATTCTTTTGCTCAATCAACAGGAAGTCTGCGCAGACGCCAGAGGCATCTCCGTTATCACAACACAACACATCCAGATCCATTGGTTCAGATGCTTTACAATCTATCCAACTACCGGCCTTTAAGCAGTCACAGCCAGCAGGTTCATAGGGCGGGGTTCCAAATTCCAATTGAGCCCAACAAGAGGCCAGCACGATTTTTTGATTGATCGCAACAACTAATACGTCATCGCCGTAACCGACGAACCGGTAAGTGCCATCGTGGGGTGGAACGATTACTCCCTTATAATGAATAACCCAAACGGCTCGAGGTGCCCGTTTCTCTACACCAAAGGCACGAGGAGCAGCCAAGGTGGGCATCGTAGGTATCCAAATTTGGGTGGTAAAAAGTGGTCGGGAAGCTCTGTAAAAATGGTTTAACCCGTCCTCGTTCCAGCCATTCTTCACAAAATGGACCAACACGTTCCCATAATTATACGTATTGACTCCGCTGGATAGTCCTTCCTGAGTTTGGGTCAGATCATAGAACATCCCCATCAAGGCACCTTCACCTCTTGGTGCTCTTTCTCCAAAAGAATTGGTATGCTGGCATTGGCTTGTTCCGGTCAAAACCAGCAAGCAAAGTACCCCGGCAATACAAATAATCATTTTATTCATATTACGAAGATCGGTGGTGTGCGCAGATTCCACTAGCTCCCCGGCAATTCCTCGCTGCGATAGAGCGATAAAAACACGTCGCAATACTCACGAATGCAGTCCTTGATTGATTCGGCGTTTTTCCCGCAATGAAGCACGATTTTTCTCGAAAGATGAACTTGGTTGAAACCCGAAGGGAATAAAGCCATTTTCACTCTTGTCCACGAAGTGGCCATTAGCATAAACCAACGCCACTTGGCGAACACCCTGGAGCTCAATAATGACCAGCATTTGTTTCCACCGATCATTTGCAAAAAAAGGTTTTTCGATACCAGGTCCGCTCCGACCATCGCGGTGACCAGCTGTACTCCAATGAATGAAGGTGTCCGTTTCGTTAAAGGTGTGAGGGAGAGAAACTTGGGACCAGATGGAGTCATCAAAAAGTTAGCGCTTGTGCATTGGGGGAATCGGACTTAAGGAATTTCCAATCGGGATCAAAGTTTAGGGTTATTGCTTCTACTGAAGATGCGCTCACTAGGATTAAGGGCACTGGGCTTACATATAGCCGCCGGATCATCGATTTATTCCACAGAAATTGCGGTCACGACCATTCCAGGATCAGGAAACGAGAGACGTAACGTTACCTGAGCGCCATTCGTGCAGGTAAACGGAATCACAGCCTCTGCGTAACCTCGGAGGACGTTGATTCCCCAAGGAGGGCTGAATTCTGCCGTGTCCAAATCCGTGATTTGTAGCGGTCCGTGATCAATCGAGAGCCCGATGCGGAAATTCAATCCATGGTAAAGCGGATGGCCGGGGAGGCAATGGACATGGAAGGAATGGGACCCGGCCGTGACGGGCACGGTATATTCAATACTCGGGGCCTGATCAGGAGGAAAAGTATCCCGTGAACAGGCATCCCGACCCATGGCTACTGGTCCGCCGAGATAAGGCAGACGAGTCAAAGTTCCAGGGGAGATTTCGGTGAAGGCGGTCGGTCGGGAAAGGTCTATGGCAGTGAAGGGAGTTTGGGACAAAGGAGGGCTGTTCTTCGGATCTTTGAAAAAGGTTGGTTCACCGTAAGCCTTTTGTTTACGAGGCTCCCAATCCATCATTCCAGTCCATTTTCCACCCGCCAAGCTGTTGTAGCGGGCCGTCAGGTCTTGGATTTGTTGAAATGCGCCCTGGGCTTTATCCAACTGCCCAAGCTTTGCCTCGAGCACTTTTTCATTCATCTGACCGCTTCCGAGCATTGGGTACAGGATCATTTCGTAGTAAGCGTCTTGCAGACTCGGTGGGATGGTTTTACCCAAACTGGTGGCCATACTCCCCAGCTCCGTATAGCGCGTTAATCGGTCCTGCGCTTCTTGCTGGCTGTACCCCACCTTCCACACGTGCTCTGGCTTCCCACCCTGAGCTAGTTCGTAGTACTGGTGCTTAAGCTTGGCCAGCGGGTCGGCAAAGGGCTCGCCAAACGTAGCAGCGGACCAGTCCCGGATGTACTTTTCTGGTGAAAGCGTGGGATTCCAGGTCAGATCCATGGCATATTCCATCTCCATCTCGGCCGGCTTCAGATCGCCCACGTTAAAGACCCATAGCCGATTTGCTCCGGTGGCGAGGCCCTGGTGAACTTCGTAAGACATCAGTTCCGGAGACGTAGAGCAGAGCCAGAGATAATCTTCCGGAGCGCCATAATAAGAGAGGTGATAGTAAACGCCGCTGCCGCCGCTCCGTTTCTGCTCTTGTGGACTGGAGAGTTGGCGAATGTAGCCATGATTATCGTCCGGCCAAATGATGGTGATGTCATCGGGAAGATGAAGCCCCGCCCGATAGATGCCCAGGACCTCTTTGTACGGACAAAAGATTTGGGGGATCTCCGGCAACGGCTTTTGCAAAATCTCACCCAGCAGGCCCCGCTGCACGCCGATCACCTTCGTCATCAGATCCACCCGATCAGCATCCGTCGCCGTTTTCGCCATCACAATCGCAGAATCGTGGATGCCCCGCATCCCGATGGTATAGATGCTCTCATAGCCTTGAGATTGCTTCACCCGCTCCCGCCAGTACTGAGTCACCTGATCGGCATTCGTGTCAAACCGGTACTCGCCTTTGTTTTGACCGGGTTCGGTCAGAAAGTGCTGCCATTCAAAAACATTATTGCGCAACATCGGTTCGGCGTGACTGGAACCCACCACGATCGCGTAGGCATCGGCCGTTTTTGGATTATCGGGATAATGGTAAAACGCTTTGGTGCAAGCATGCATGGCCGGCCAGATAAGATTGCCCCGCATCCGGAGGAGTAGCTCGAAGACCTTGGCATAGGTTTTCGGTCCAATATCCTTGATGTCAGCGTCGAGGTGGTTCGCAGCCCAGGGATGAAGAGCCCAGTCTTCATCATTCAGAAAGATGCCCCGAAATTTTACCGCCGGTGGATTTGAGGCAAAATGGGCCGGTTTTAAGAGCAATTGGGGATGTTTAACCGGCGCAACATCAGCCCACCAAACCAAAGGCGAAACACCAATCAGGCGCGAAAGCTCAAAAAGTCCGTAAGCGGTGCCTCGGCGATCACTTCCCACAACGACCAGGGCCTGATCTACGCCGGGCAAGGGATTCGCGATCTCTTGGAGGGCAAAGCATTCCAATTTTCCCCGAATCGCGGTCAGGAGGGCTCTATCGATCTTTCCTCTTTTTACCAGCCTATCAATAAGTTGAGAGTGGTCGAGCGTTCCGGCTAAAACACAAATTTTTGGCAAGGCGTTCTGAGCCGAAAGAACCGCAGGCTTCTGACCGCTGACCTGTTCCACATCCTCCGCTACGGCTTGCTCAGCAATAGAAACGACCGCGAAATCGTCCGGATCCGAAACAAAGGCAGCGGCACCTGTGGGGCTAGACAGAGGAAATGTACCCGTCTGAGAAACAACGGGCCGCTCGCCGAAGCCGGGTGCCAAGGAAAAGCCGGTTGGCAGTTCCTGCGATTGGGCGTAGGCTATCGTGGAATTAGCTTCTAGGACTACCAGGACAAGGGCGTATCGCAGATTCGTCATGTGGCTATGAACAACTCCAAATCTCTAAAGTTGCTCGAGACGTTTTAGTTTTATTCATGATCACTTCAACAATTTATTCGTGAAATTATTCGCCGTCTAAAGGGTTTAGCTTTTCAAATAAATGCGATGCCCCTACCAGGAACATTATTAGCGCGATAAGGATCGCCGTTTTGTTGGGATTTTCTAATCCATCCGCCAAGCCCTGAAAATAGATGTTCATTTCTCCATTATCCAGATATCCGCTATTCCCTTGCTGGGCAACAGAACTAAGAATCCGGGCGGAATCATACCCTTTGCGCTGCAGGAAACATCTCCGTAATAGGGAGGGGAAGTAAACCCACTCAAGTCCAATCAGTGGTGATGGATGACCGTCAGCTTTTGGTAGTGTCCAGAGTCGATTTCAGGTGAGTTGCATAGTCGAGAAAAAGCTCACCGAGCTTATACGCCTGGGTGGACTTATGCTTCAACCTCAAGATCGCTTTATAAATGATCGGAGAATTGGTCTGTTTCGCAGCTACATAGAATTTGCGGTTGGCTTACCAATCGCATTCGCGAACAGCTCTCCGTACAATGCCAGACACTACTCATACTTCCACGCATCTCCGTCGTCGAGCAGATCATCGGCTAAGAGAGAGTCTGGAACTGGCAATTCCATCAAAAATGAGTTCAATACTTCAGGTATGTCTCGTTCTTGTCCTCGAACGGCTTCAAGTATTCCGCGACAATAAGTTTCACAGGCTGCATCGAGTGCTACATAGACTTCCCTATCAATTAGTTGGTCATAGCTCCCGAATTCATCATCGGATTCCAGGCGAGCGTGCTCTGTCAACCAGGTATTTAAGTAACGAGCGTTATCGCGAAGGAAAAGTTCACCCGCAGCCTTAACTCGGATTACCATGGAATGTTCGCATCCATAATGTGCAGCTAACCGCATTAAAATCACGAAATCTGCGGGACTTTCCAAAATGTTGTCATGAAGCAGATCAGTGTCCATTTGACCATCGGGAAAAGTTTTCGGAAAGCGCCGTCTCAACTGGAGGTCTCCTATATGGCGAGGAGGAAACTTTGCATGTCCTCTAATCAGCAGGCCAGCGGCTAAAAACGGTACATTGGTTCCCACAACCGACGAGATAAACTCGTTCTCAGATTGAGCTGTCACGCTAACCAGCCCAAGAAATTCGGATACCTGACGATTGATTTCACGCTGAGCCCTCTGCTGAGGAGGAAGACTTTCAGGATCGTAGTTTGGGAGTTCTTCCGGACTCCAACTGATGTGGCCCGTCCTACCATCCATTTCTGTTGCGTGAGGCATCCCATGACTCTTAATCCAGTTTGCGTGATGGCTCACCAGCTCCAACGCACTCCTCATCGTCTCATCTTCGCGATCTTGTTGCCTGAAATTTAGGTATCGCTCGATTTCGCACCTATTGGGATGCTGGGAGGTTATATACAGCCTGAACCATGCTGATTTCGGTTTCATTTCTCGCCACTTAATGCGGCGAATGGCTGTTTTGACCTCTTCGTCTTCGAGAGAATCAAACCAATCTTTTACAAGAGGTAGTAAACGTCTTTCAGGAACAAGGATTTCAATGGTTTTGTAGGTGTGATTAAACATATTTTATGACTCGTGCTTGATGGTCTAGCTTCAGAAAGTTAAATCTTCGTAGAATTTGATATCGCGGTTTCCTTTTTTAAACGGCTGAAATCTCCAAAAGATGCCGTGTTCTCGACATGGTAGCGTCGGCGCTTGACGCTACCATGGATCGTTTCTTCTAACCTATAGTCGGATTAGTACGGAAGATTGTCATCCGAAGGTGTTTGGGTTGGTGCCTTTTCAACCGTTTTCTCTGCAACCTTTTTGCCCTTTGATTTGGTCTTTTCCGGCACTGCCTGTGGCAAAGGAGGAGGAAGTTTCTTTTCCTCAACCTTGGACGGTTCTTGGCTACTTGCAGGAGAAGGATGCAGAGGATAATTTAGCGATTGCGGCTGCGTGGAAGCCCACTTGATGCCCTCCCAGGGTTCCTTGCTCTGATATCGTTCCATCGCTTGCTGAGGCGATGCTGCCAGATGGGCACTTTCCTTCGGATCGAAGGGCAAGTCGACTCCTTTGACCGCCTTTTCATAGACACGAACAGCGTCGTATTCCACCTCTCTGGCCATAAGTTTGCAGGCGTGCAAATCCTGTCGGTAACCTGCCGTGCTCTCATCCAGAATCGTCCGAACGCCGTCCTTGGCATTTACTTTGACTCGGAACAAATCACCATCAGCCACTCCCATTCCTTTACCTTTCTCTCCACTGTGCGATTCCGCCGCTGGGTTGGCCACCACGTAAAACGAGCATGGCGATCCGTCTCCAGCAACAGCGTGGCCTAATAACTTGGCGTCACCGGTACCGATCATTCGATCCGCTTCCATTTCAACCACGGCTCTCCGCTTTAATTCCTCTTTCGTATCGTAATAACATTCCTGTGAATCTGGATTTAACTTGAACCCAAATCTCTTCACCAGATAGACAGCCAGCGTTGCACTGTCTGGGCTTCGCTTGTCCACTCGAATATCCAGCGGATCCATCCCGCCGAGCTTCCCTGTTCGACAGGCAACCTCGATTTGACGTTTCACCAAATCATCAAATGCTCCAATGCCCTTGATGTCGACGGTTACTTTCTGCAACCGGTAGTGAGGCTGGTCATTTGACGGAGCCGCAAACTTCATGATGCTTCCTCCAGCCCATTCGGATTTGATGGTTCCATCCGGTCTACGTCCCGCCTGGACAAAGGTTGGAACTTCGCTCAATTCCCGGAAATCAGGATCATTGAGAACCCGCGCTGCCGCCGCAAAATAACCGGGTGAGGAAACTTCTTGACTCCTGCACTTTCCAACCCGCGAGCGCCGCGTAAGTTTCGTGCCCTAGCTTCTGCCCTTGCAGCTCGAATCGCCTCAATTGTGCGCGGGTCAATTCCTTCGACCCCGTACCGGGCTGCATGAGCGCGAGCTTGTGTGATGATATCTTGTGTCTGGAGCTTTACGACATTGCCTAACTCCACGGTCTGTTCTTCGAGGATCTTTCGGGCCTGTTCCTCCCGTTCCTTTTGCGCTAGTAGGGCACCCTGTAAAACTGCGTCGAGCTCGGTTTTGCCCATCCCTGTCTGATGAGCGTTATCCCGAACATCTTGGACTACCGCGACTAAAGCCTTGCTCGATTCAGCGTTGAGTACCTTTTGCTTTTGCTCATAGGTAATCAGCACAGGTTCCAGCGCGGCTCGCAAAGCCTCTTCCCGCTCACCGGCCAGCCGTTCTTGGGCATCGTAAATGTCCAGAGCAGCGTAATGGAGAGGATTGTAGGGTTCTTTTGACCCCGGCCTATTTCTTGTCGAATTGTTTTCGATTGTATTAAGTGAATTCATTGATCTAGTTTTTTTGTTTTGTTTGTTGTTGGTGAGTTCGTCCTTCATGGATTTACTCAGGCGTATTAGATCACGACCCCAAGAAAGCCGGGTAGCACACCTGCGGCACTTGCGGCACCTGCGCAACTTTTTTAGAAAATCTTTCACCCTCAGCCGAAATCGCGAGTGCCGTACCGGGACGCGATTGTTTCAAAAACAACAAAATGAGATTTGGAATCGTCGAGCAAACGATACGAGTGAACGTCACCGGTATTGATAAAATCCTTCCAATCTACCCTTGCTTTTTCTGCGGTTAGAGGCAAGGTCACGGTGCCTTCCTTTGGGCAAACCAGCGCGCGCGCATTTTCGGCTGCTCGATATTGTACCTCGTGTTGGTTCAACATTTCTGAGCTATGGTTCACTTCTGCGGCGTTGGAAAACAGGAGACTACGACGACAGCCCATGAGCGCTTCCTCCATCACTTTACGTTGATTGGGATCGTCTAGAGCAGCCACCTGTTTTTCCCATTCGTCGAGCATGCTCCTGAACTCAGTCACCGATTTTTTCTGAGCGTCCAAACGGCGTTGATCCAGTTCGGTTTGGGCTCTGGTATAGATTGCGTCGGTGGCTCGATAAGAAGCTGTCATCTGTGCAAGAAATCCCTGACGAAATGAGATCGGGTCGATTGTCTCCAACGTCGGAAGTTTTTCGCCTCGACCCGCCTGCAAACCCACTCCACCAACTTGATTTGTACAGGGATCCTCCTGCGGTGATTCATTCTGTCCAAGCTGCTCTCTGCTCCGTTGCTCTTCCAAACGACGTTGCGCTCTTTTGATACCTTGAAGTTCTTCAATCATAGTGTTCCTTTCATTCTTGGTCTTTCGTGGCATTCGTTACATTTACTTTACTGATCCACGTCATTTCGCGAGGACCCAAATCGGCGTGGGATTCCTCGAAATTGGCAGGCAAATAGAGCTTTCTCAAAAGGTGTTCGGTGAGCAAATTAACGAGCCGGTCTAAATTCCTACCCTCCAGTTCAATCACATTTGTCCCAACCTCGATTCGACATTGTTCGAAACCTTCTCCTCTAGCCTCACATTTTTGCAAATGGGCGTACTGAAATGAGCGTACTCGAGTGGGCTCAACGAGAGAAAAGCCTGATCCTGGGCCATGACCGACCAACGCATTCAAATGTGCGGGAATGAAACCATCCGATAAGGGGATATCTTCTCGAAAATCAATCTTATATTTGTCTGTGGACTTAAATGCCTCAATTTGATTTTTGTCCGAGTACCTCAAAAAGGTCAGTAGACCTGGCGATTGGTGTCGATTGTTCATGAAAAATCTAGTTCGGGTCCGGGGTTTTCTGGTAATCGGGGTGCGCGGCGTTTGAGGCGTTCCTCAAGAACCTGTCTAGTTATATCGCGAAAAGAGGCTTCCATCTTATCCAGAGCCGGAGACTTAACTGCGTCCGCAATTGCGGGAACGAGGGCAGGGGGCTCTCGCAAGGTAATCGGATTACCCCGCTGATATGGTGTCACCTGGGGAGCTGGAGTAATTGAAATCGCAGAGGGACTAGGCACCCTGATTAGACTCAATTCGGGAATGACAGGTTTCTGAGCCAATTGATGGACGAGTTGACCCTCAGCTTCGAAGTTGCCGAGTTGAACCTGGGATTTAGGTAGAGTGCCGGATCGCTGAGCAAGTCGCACAGCCTCACTGGCAAGCTGGCGATCATGCTTACGTGCACCCCACTGGCGCAGGGCATCGATGGATTCGGTGTAGAGAGCCATTCCTTTGACGTGACGTGAAACGTTGACGTACATGCTGGCCAGATTGCCTAAAGCTTTGAGCGATTTGACGCTTTCGTAGCAAAACAGCCAATCAACGGTAGAACCCTGAGCAGGGATTGATGTGGAAACGTAGCCTTGACCCAGCCGTCCATCGTTCGGGTGAACGACTAAGCCCGATTTGAACAAAATGCTGCCGTCATCGAGTCGTGACTCGACAATTTGAATGCTGCCTCGCTCATAAATATCCTTGGCTCGAGGTCCATTGATTGTTTGGTACGACGACCGATTCAGCGTCGAAACCACGATCTTTTCCTGAAGGCGAACACGATCACCGATCGTAACGGCCAGTTCGCGCGGTTCATAGACCGTGTAATCGGCCATTTTTGCTCTTGTGACATCAATCACTTTGGTTCGATTTTCTTTCCTGACCTCGATGCCCTTTTCGTCTAGTCCGACAACCTCCCATTTGCCGCC
>CAVURW010000007.1:0-7266 GCA_963743595.1 uncultured Verrucomicrobiae bacterium | reverse complement strand
TTCAGCGTCTTGTTTGTATTCGGGAGAGGTTAACCAATTCATAAAAGTGCGTTTATTTGGGTTAGTTCCAGCCCTTGCGAACGAGTAAGACGAGGGCGTTATGGGTGCGGTTCGTCACCATTTCGATTGAATCAAAGTGCAGACCGAGCTGATGGGGTCCTTGAACCGATTCGATGCAATCGGTAACGATTCGGAATTCTTCGCTGTGATCGGACTTGATACAGAGAACCGAGCCGAGGGGGTAATAACGCAAGTCCGCGGCACACGTTTTGAGACCTTCTACGCGCCCGGAAAGGCTTCCTTCCATTTGATTTTGACGATGATCCATTCGCCACGAATAGCTGGTCGCCTCGACGGGTACCCAAGTTGGCGTTGGTGCTATTCCTGGATGAAACTTGGCATTTCGAGCTTCAGGACGACACGAATTCGGTTCCGGCGCATCGAATGGGTCGATTGGTGTTGGACGAGGAGGATTAGACCCTCGAATCGATTTGAACGTGAGACGACCTATCAGATTGTCCAGATTTGAACGGAAGTAGCGGGGATCCTTCAGAATCTGTTCCAGGGCCGTTAGACACTCTTCCCGAGCTTCCCGAGACGTGAACGTGAGTACGGATTGTTGGACAATGAACTCGAGCACGAGCAAGTTGCTGTAGGGCCTGCGAGTTGCCGAGATCGAGCCACAGCCGGGACAAATGAAAAGCCAGTCGTGTTCAGCGACTGGGAACTTCTTAACGGACTGGAAAACTCCTGCTTCACAGAGGAGGTCGATTTGATGGTGGATGGTGGGCGCTGTCTTAACCCGGATTAACAGGGTGGCGAGAGCGATTGGTTTGAGAGGAAGTGCATGTTTGTTCATGCGTAGATTCAACCGCGGAACGGCAGAAACCGGGTAGCTCACCTGCGGCATCTGCGGTACCTGCGCAGAAAAATTAAAGGATTCGCAGGAATCTTTATCGAATGCGGTCCTGATCAATTCCGGTCAGGTGTTAAGGCGCTGGCTACTTGGGTTCGTTTTCTATTCCTGATGACCCGTACGCTTATTGCGCCTGGGTTTCATTAGGTCCCTGTGAATGGCGGATTTGCGTTTGGAAGGCGATTTCCGCTCTACTAACGGAGCTTTCGACAATTGAAATTCGGGGTGGTTTCGCATCCATTCACTGATCCATTCTGGGCGTGCTTTCCCGAGGAAAAAGGGACTATCTGCAGCGGACTTGATACGGATCATGACATCCTTAGAAAAGTTCATCAAGATGGCCAATTCTTCGCCTGTAAACATGTAAAAGTTGTTGTTATGCAACTTTTGCAGCACGTGGTTGAGTTCAGCTGGCACAGATCTCCTTTGGTAGATGGAAGGAGTGTCTTTCAAAATGAAAGCACGCGTTGTGATTGATTTCCGAGTACATAGCAGACCTCCGCATATTGTACGACGGTGCCTTTCTCCCGGGAAGGATCGCCCGTCCTTCAAAGAGACGGGAGCTGCCGTTGGCGTCGCGATTTCAGCTAACGTTATCCTTAGGTATAACTACGGCGATCTCTTTTCTTCGTCCTTACTGTAACCCGTTCGTTTTCAACGAAATCGGGCTGAAACGCACTCAGTGCGGAAAGGCTGCGAGTGAATTAGGACTTATACCGGATCCGTGTAAGTGGCTTAGTGACAAAGATATAGACGATTCTTGACTGAAGAGGGATCAAGTTCTGCCGGAAATCGGTCAAATTAAATCGTTCGGAACCCGTCGGCGTTAATCGGATCTGATCGACGCGTATCGGCAATTATCGGCACGGCTTTCGAGTTGAAAAAAGTGGGGTCGTACAACGACTCCATGCAAAAAGCACAACCAAAATCATCTACTAAACAAATCGAACTCATCCGGAAACTCGTCGACCGCGGCTATCAACTTCATCTGCAAGTGGCGGCTCTGTCTGACGAGCTAAAGGACATTAAAGACAAACTGAAAGCGGAAGCTCTCGCGTATCCGAAAGAGAGAACTCAGTTGGCGGATCCTTCCAGCGAAGGAACCCAATGGATTGCGCCGGGTACAGAAGCGGGATGCCACATCGTCTTCCCGGCACCGCGGCTGGTTCAGGAAATCGCGGCGACGCATCGGGATCTTGCTACGCTACGAAACCTGACTCAGGACAAGTTCCGGGTGCTGTTTCGTGAAACGGTTGCGTATCAACCCAACGAGAAAAGTCGGTTTCGGCAATTGATAGCCGAAACGTTGGAGCCTGGCATAGCAGGTCAGGTCCTCGAACTTTGCACCACGCCGAGTGACCCTCGAACACTGTGGAAACCGAACAAAGGCACTCCAACAATCAAAACGGAGTTGACATCATGAATCTCAGCAAAAAACCGAAGCAACCGCGTCGTGCTCCCAAAAAAAAGCGATCTGCGAAACAGCCACGGAAAGCACCTTTCCAGCGCCCAATAGCACCGAATCTGGTTAAGCCCTATTATTCCATAAGAGAAACGGCGTACCACATTGGAAGCTCCAAAAGATCAGTCGAGCGAATGATTGATCTGGGAGAGTTTCATTTCATGGATGTAGCGGTCCCGAATACAAAGAAAAAGCAAGTTCGGATATCGCGTGAAGCGATCCAGGAATACCGCGAACGCCGTACCAGCAAGAATTGGCAAACGAGCAAGACATTGGCTCAACTAAAGGCGCAGCAGAAAGGTGCGTTAAATTCTCGGGAAATCGATTAGGCTTCAACCCAGCCCAAAATCGATATTTGAACTCGATCTTTATCTACCCGAGACGGTCTGCAACCCGAAAGTTGAGACAAGCCTACCAACCTATCGTGACGATGGGTGATCAATTAGCCTCCTCTGTCACTTGTATGGTTGTTTCGATTTGTCGATTCGCTTGACGTTCTGCCAACATGGGTTTGACTGCCAGAGTGGTCGGAAAAAAACGAATTGGAAGGGGCCAAAAGGTCGTTTTTTGCATCCTGCTCTGCTTGTGCGGGGGTGGACTTATCTTTGAGGCACGTGAGTTTATAATTGGGCTCCCAATTGCCGCTTCAAACCTATCAGCGAAAAGCGAACAAGCGCAGAATCAGGCTATTCTAGATCAGCGACTATCAAGTCCTCCATAACATCGGGTATGAATCGGGCTACGATGGGGACATTGAAGACCCGATCTGGGTGGGCACCCGTCTTTTTGCAACTGAGAGCACGCTCCATGACAAACGTCCACACAAGTTTAGCACCGACTCCCGTATTGATCCTAAAGATCAGACGGAATCGAGCTGGTGGACTGACAGTGGTTACGACAGAGGCCATATGGCCCCCAACGAAGCCATTCAGGGGTGATAGAGATGACCCCGTAATACAGAGATTGATAAACGAGATTAGATCGAGTTATGGTTCGCATCAAGTTCATGAGGCTATGCCCACGACAGTGGACTGGTTACTAATCGGTGATTAACTTATTGTGAAAAAGGACTTCGATGCTTAAATCAAGTAGACGCACTAGCAAAATGGAATCTGCAGAACGATGTCGCTGCAACACTTCCGATACTTTCATTTCTGCGAGAGAGTCTGTTGTTGCATGTCTTAGTCACATATCCGAACGTACATGCGACATATCTTGAAACAAAATAATGGTAAAAACGAAGACTCCAGTCGTCGATCAACCCAACCGCCTGGTCATTGGCTATGCCCACCAAATCCCGCTTCTACCGGCTGGTCTTACGTCCGGTTATCGGCTAACATTTGTCCCCACAAATGGACTCTCTTCGATCTCTGCTTGAACCCTTCTGCGGGTATGTGGAACTCGGAATGTTTACAGAAGCCAATGAAGAGCTTGAAAATGTGCCCCAAGACCTAAAGACACACCCGGTCGTTCTCCATGGAAGGGAGCTGTTGATCGCCATGAAAAAATGGGACGATGCAGTCCTTTTAGGGCATTCCCTTTGTGAATTGTGGCCCGCGCGCCATGAATTCTGGATACTTACCGCTTTCTGTCTGCATGAACTCAAGCAGACCCAAAAAGCGAAAGATACAGCTAGGCAATCTTTGTGAGGCGAAAGTGCTGCTGGGAGCGTGCATTGCCAAGGATAAAAAATACCGCGGGAAAGCCGTGGACGATCCGGATCTGCACTCCTTATGGAAATCTTTAGCTCTAGATTGGAAGGAGGTTGATTGATCGATCACCGGAGAGGGGACTGAGATATTTTACACGCTTCAAAGATTGGAACTTCTTCTTCTTTTTCTTTTTCAAACCAATTGCTCGAAGGCGTCGCTGTTGGTCTCGTGAGCGGTCATTCCAATGAAGGCACTGCTGCCGAATCCAGCGTTTTAACAAGTTATCCTCGTGGAGATACGCCTGTTTTCGATAGGGGCCCAACTTCACAAACAACTCGTGTGCTTGCACGTAATGCCTTTAAGAGCACCAACGTCGGAGTCGAGAACTCCAATTAAAGTCAGCCTCACACCGTGGGCAATGAGCATTTCATAATAGTCTCTGTAGAACTGAATTGTTTCCCGCTGGGAGCCAGCCCCGAAATCGGCTAAAATAATCGCTTCCTTTTTCGATTCAAGGTCTTGCAGCATTTGATCGAGTGCGTCTCGTTCATAGTGGAGTGGGTATCGCTGAGCATCTTTGACGAAATGGGCAAAGCATGAACTCTCTTTATTGTCACTTTCATAGTCGTATGAGAAGACGTCGATACCATTAACCAGATACCATTCGTAGAGTGTAACAGCGGTGGTGGTTTTCCCGGTTCCGCCCCGATTCCCGGCGATGGCAACGATTCGTTTTTCACCCATCGACTTTGTTGAACCTGTTGAAATTGGTTGGTCCGGTGAGGTTGAACGATCTAAGACGGTTGAAGGTGTCTTGGCTTGTTTTTTAGGGGTTTCCATTCATGTAGTTCAACACAGTTGAATAAGAAACGGGTAGCGCACCTGCGGCACCTGCAGCATTTGTCCAACAATTTATTTGGACCGTGGAGGTAGGTCGATCCGATCTTGGTTGAGCTTTGGGCGAGGCTTAGTTTGTGCTGCTTTGCGGGCCAATTCCGCCTGCTCGGCTTTCAATCTTTCAGCAAGGGCGAGGGCTTTGTCGGAGTTGGCACGGGCTTGTACAGCTATTGACGACGGTGATTGCACTGGTTGAACTGCCTCTCGGAGGTGATCGAGCAACGAATTGTTTGACGGTGCTTTTTCACTCAGGATAGTGGCCAAGGTTTGTAAAATTGGGTGGAGCGATGCCTTCGGGATGGTGATTGGAATGGTGACGAGATCACTTTCGAGATTCTTCCTTCTGCTCTGTCGTTTTACGAGATCGGCGATTACACGACCATTCGGTTTCAGAGTCGCAGGCAGAAGATCGGCAATTTGATCAAAGGTTTTGCCTTCCTCACGCCATTTCAGGATGTGCGAAAGATGCGGTCCATATTTGGATTGAAAGGGCTTTCCGGGCACGGTTCAGTCTGGTTGCTGATGCGCGCATTGGCAACAGCTTTTGTCTCGAAAACACGAGTACTTCGCGACTTTTAAATGCTGTATGTCGACTTATTCTTGAGTTTTGTTGTCTCGCATCCGCTTAATGGTGTCAATGTCATGTATAACTCAGTGTGAGTCATGACTAGAGTCTGTTTCTCGGACGACTCATAACTGACTTATTCATCAGATTACATGACTTCTATCCGCACAACGAAAGCGTTGTGCAAGTGTGTGATCTTTGTAAGAAGGGGACAGCAGGAATGCGTTAGCGTTACTGATGGCGACTGCGACAAAGATGGAGACTGCCTTTGGGTTACTGGCTTGTTTTGTAGGCGAGGCAGTTGAGCAAGTCGATGGCTTTTTAGGTCAGGGAGCGCTGTGATTTCTTTAGGTAAGGGAACGTCGGTAGCGGCTGCTTTAGCTTATTTCGATAGGCACTTGCAGGTGGGAGATTATTATTCGCAGGAAGCCTCTTTGGAGGGGGTTTGGCGTGGGCAACTTGCCAGGCGTTTAGGATTAGAAGGTCAGGCGGTTGATCGGGATGCGTTGGCAGCGGTTTTGGAAGGTCGATTTTCTCAGGTGGGTTATGAGGAAAAATCGATGGATCGGGCCAGGCGTTCGGAGCTGCTCTATTTTGATCTGTGTTATAGCCCGCCAAAGTCAGTGGCGATTCTTGCGGCTTTGGATGATCGGATTGCTCCGGATATCCGAAAGATTGTGGATGAAGCGTGGCGTGGGTTTGAGCGCGAAGTGGCGGCGACTCGGGATGCTTCCAAGCGCAATGCAGCGGGCAATCGTGTTTACGAAACCAAACATACCGGGGAATTGATCGCCGCTGAATTTGTTCATAACGCCAGTCGTGTGGGTGATCCGGGTCTCCATTTTCATCGGTTGGTGGTCAACGCGACCTATGACAAGGATCGGGGTGGGGTTTATGCGCTCGATGCCCGTGAAATGTTCCGTTTAAGAAAGCAGTTCGACTACGAAATCCAAGCCAATGTTGCTCGTTATTTTCTGGAGAAAGGATACACGACAGTCGTTGGTCAATCGGGCGTGTTTGAAGTGGGCGAAGTACCTCGGGCGGCGATTGATCTCTTTTCTCGTCGGCATGCCCGTGTGAAGCAACGTTTCGCTGAGCTGCGTTTGGAGCGCCCGAATGTTCCCGATCATATCTTGGATCAACTGGCCGTTTTAGAAACGCGCCCGCAAAAGGTGGTCGTAACCGATTCCGAGCTACGTGAAGACGTGTTGCAGCGCTTACAGGAGGCGGGTTTGACGATTGGGAAGCCAGTTTCAGGAACCGATGGTCGGTTGGCCTTTCGTGAGGTGGCGGTTAATGCCGTAGCGGGCATGGTTCGAGAAATCTTTACAACGGAGACAGTCGTTAAAAAGGAGAAGGTTGTCGCTCAATTGCTCAAATATGGCCGGGGCTTAATCGGTCGAAGTGACGTGGAAAAGATCCTTATCTACGACCAACGCTTTGTTGACGTACCCGCTCTGCTGGGACAGCCAGGCAGCCGAATCATGTTCAGGCCGCATATGCAAATTGAGGAACAATTGCGTTCGGTGGGTTACCGGATGTTGGCTTCCTATAAATCATTAGCGGCGTTTCCGGTTCCCTTTCCCGCAGAGTTATCGCTAGAGCCGGAATCGATTGAAAAGGCCTATTTTCAGGCTCAACTTAAGGGCGAGGACATCACTATGTCGGAGTTGAAGCGCAGTCGGGAACAGTTCCAGGCAGCCTACAAATACGTCTTGGAAGGCAAGGAATCGTTGTTTTTTATTGAGGGCGCTGCCGGTGTCGGAAAGTCGTT
>CAVURW010000006.1:0-12371 GCA_963743595.1 uncultured Verrucomicrobiae bacterium | reverse complement strand
ATTGGACGATTTGCGTTTGGAAGGCGACTTCGGTTCCAACGGAGCTTTCGACAGTTGAAATTCGGGGTGGTTTCGCATCCATTCGCTGATCCATTCTGGGCGTGCTTTCCCGAGGAAAAAGGGACTATCTGCAGCGGACTTGATACGGGTCATGACATCCTTAGAAAAGTTCATCAAGATTGCCAATTCTTCGCCTGTAAACATGTAAAAGTTGTTGTTATGCAACTTTTGCAGAACGTGGTTGAGTTCAGCTGGCATGGGGCTCCTTTGGTAGAAAGAAGGAGTGTCTTTCAAAAAGAAAGCACGCGTGATGGGTTTCCGAGTACATAGCAGACCTCCGCATATTGTACGACGGTGCCTTTCTCCCGGGAAGGATCGCCCGTCCTTCAAAGAGACGGGAGCTGCCGTTGGCGTCGCGATTTCAGCTGACGTTATCCTTAAGTATAACTACGGCAATCTCTTTTCTTCGTCCTTACTGTAACCCGTTCGTTTTCAACGAAATCGAGCTGACACGCACTCAGTGCGGAAAGGCTGCGAATAGATTAGGACTTATGCCGGATGCGTGTAAGTCGCTTAGTGACAAAGATATAGACGATTCTTGACTGAATCGGGATCAAGTTTTGCCGGAAATCGGTCAAATTAAATCGCTCGGATCTCGTCGGCGTCGATCGGATCTGATCGACGCGTATCGGCAATTATCGGCACGGCTTTCGAGTTGAAAAAAGTGGGGTCGTACAACGACTCCATGCAAAAAGCACAACCAAAATCATCTACTAAACAAATCGAACTCATCCGGAAACTCGTCGACCGCGGCTATCAACTTCATCTGCAAGTGGCGGCTCTGTCTGACGAGCTAAAGGACATTAAAGACAAACTGAAAGCGGAAGCTCTTGCTCATCCCAAAGAGAGAATTCAGTTGGCGGATCCTTCCAGCGAAGGAACCCAATGGATTGCGCCGGGTACAGAAGCTGGATGCCACATCGTCTTCCCGGCACCGCGGCTGGTTCAGGAAATCGCGGCTACGCATCGGGATCTCGCTACGCTCCGAAACCTGACTCAGGACAAGTTCCGGGTGCTGTTTCGTGAAACGGTTGCGTATCAACCCAACGAGAAAAGTCGATTCCGGCAATTGATAGCCGAAACGTTGGAGCATGGCATAGCAGGTCAGGTCCTCGAACTTTGCACCATGCCGAGTGACCCTCGAACACTGTGGAAACCGAACAAAGGCACTCCAACAATCAAAACGGAGTTGACATCATGAACCTCAGCAAAAAACCGAAGCAACCGCGTCGTGCTCCCAAAAAAAAGCGATCTGCGAAACAGCCACGGAAAGCACCTTTCCAGCGCCCAATAGCACCGAATCTGGATAAGCCCTATTATTCCATAAGAGAAACGGCATACCACATTGGAAGCTCCAAAAGATCAGTCGAGCGAATGATTGATCTGGGAGAGTTTCATTTCATGGATGTAGCGGTCCCGAATACAAAGAAAAAGCAAGTTCGGATATCGCGTGAAGCGATCCAGGAATACCGCGAACGCCGTACCAGCAAGAATTGGCAAACGAGCAAGACATTGGCTCAACTAAAGGCGCAGCAGAAAGGTGCGTTAAATTCTCGGGAAATCGATTAGGCTTTTACTCAGCCCAAAATCGATATTTGAACCCGATCTTAATTTACCCGAATCTGCCTAAGGCAATGAAATTGGAGCTTGAGCGAAACGTACGCCAAGCTCCGTATTCACTGGAACTTGCGGAATTGAGCCATTTATTGTCGACCGATTTTCCATTTAACAAAGTGGAGAGGCGTTGGTTGTCAAAGTATGAACAGCTCGGTCGTATGGTTCGGGAACAGGGTCGTTTTCCGACGTGGTGCGCACCCCGACTGGCATCATGGATAAAAAATCAGCGAGCAAGACGAAAGATTGGAAAGGTATCGATTGAGAGAGAAAGGGCTCTGAATCGAATTCAATTTGCTTGGGATTATCGGGAAAACTTATGGGAACAACAGTATAACAATTTTTTTGCGCACATGAAGAAGCGGGACAGACCCTTACCCCCTGGTTTAAAAGATTGGATGTCGGACATGCGTACGAGATGGAATCTACTTACCAGCCGCCAACGGCGACTCTTAAGGAAGGCTGGATTGGTGCGAAAACCGATTGAACAGAAAGCTCAGCGAAACCTTGAAGATCTAGAGGAGCTATATAAGCGGCAGGGTAATATAGAGGGATTAGCCATGCGTCTGACCCATTTTGTGGGGCGTGTTCGTCGGTTACAGAAAAGTGGGAAACTCGATGCTGATACAAAAACCCGCTGTGATCGGTTGGGACTTGTGTGGTCAGTCAAAACGCCAGCGGAGCAACAGGCCTACTGGAATCGTAGGTACGCGGAAGTAGCGGAATACATTAAACAGTTTGGAGGAGAAATTCCGCCACCACTCCGCTGGGAAAATCGGGAGTTGGGCAGGTGGGTGAAGAGTCAAAGTGGCCGTTTAAGAACATTGCCGAAGGAAAGGCAGGAACTTCTAGGTAAACTGAGGGTCGTTTCAAAGCAGGAGCTTGAATGGGAGAAATGGTACGAGAAGGCACATGCCTTGTATATAAAGTTGGGTCCTTATCGGGGCAGAAAGTATAAGGACGAGGATCTTTCATTGAGACGCTGGCTGGGTAGACAACGGGTGCTGTGGGATTCCCTGAGCGCCAGACAACAGAAAAAACTACGTGTGATCAAGTTGGGTACGAGTAACCCCAATAGTTCTGCCTAGAGAAGGCAGGTATTGAGGGAGGTTGGCCTGAAAAGACTTTTCAGGGAGTGGCAGGACATCGCCATCTCCCTGCGTGGCCTACGCCATTTTCGCCCCGGTTGTGGAGCAGACAACGGCCTCTCGCTTCAGGATTGGTAAAGTATTTACGACTGCACTTTCTTGTCACTCAACCTTGGACTTTGAGAGCCGAATCGATATGACCCGCAGCTTCAGATCACTGCGGGATCAAGCGACGATAGAACTACTTTGAAGAGCTGTCGGCAGGCTTAGACTCTTTTTGCAGTTCTTCCTGAACCTTCATGCCCAACTTCATACCGTACTTTTGCCCAATTTGACGGCTGTCTTCAGCGACTGGACCCATATTGGCAACCATGTGTTGGCCAGCGGGGGAGGAATAGAAGGCGTTAACGGCTTTCAGGTCATCCATCGTATAATATTTGTCATACACGGGGATGAGCAGGTTAATGAACTCATCGCTGTCCAACTCTTTTTGGAACTTATCCCAAAACCCTGGAGGGGCATCGCTGTGCTGCGCCTTCATCGCATCAATGATCCCACCCATCGCGATTTGCATGGCTTTCTTGATACCCATCAGATCGAGCATCTTAACGATCTCAGCCTTCTTCGCCGGATCGACAGTGCCTGTGGTGGAAGCGTCGGAAGCGGTAGCCGCAGTCGGGGTTGTAGGGGCGTCCTGGGCCACGAGACAGCCGAAAGAGAGGGTGGTGATTAGGGCAAGAAGTGTAAGTGATCTCATTTGGTATTGTTCTCGAAGCTATCGACATGGCCGACAGGGTCAAGAACGATAACCGGGAGGAGCTTAGAGAGTTCCTCTTTTTTATGACGGGCCCTGCGTTACTGGCTCCGTCAATCTCTACGCCGAGCGCATTTGCTTTGACCTTTTAGGGAAAGAGGGCAGGAGCCCGAGGAGAGGAACGGCTCCTTGGGCCGGACGGCAGAATATATTTCCATCTGAGGACTCCCGGACTCGGGAGTCTGAAGGAAAATAGGAGCGTGTGAGCTGCCCGAGGTCGGGGCGGTGGCCTGGGGAGACCCGAGCCGAGGAGAGCGACGCGATCAAAATGCATAACCTGTCGATGAGCCGCCAGGCTGATCGACGTGCGCTGCAAAGCGGCACGACCTTCCGAGGTGAAAGACCTCGGCCAACCTGGCACCGAGCTGGGTTGAGAACTTGAAGTAACTGCGTTGCCGCGAGGCAGGGTAGGAAGCAATGGAAAGAACCAGATCGACTGCAATGAAAAATGAACACGATTCGGCGGGAACAAGTCGGCGAGCTCGCGTCGATGTGGCGAAGCCTGGGACCGGGACCCACCCGGAGGGAATTCAGGACGCCGATACGGAACATACGGCGATTCTGGAGGCTGTTAACGTGGTTGGTGGCAGTAGGTCTGGCAAGGGACGTGACGTGAATGCAGGAGACCTGCCGGGACAGGAGGCCGAGAGGCCCTCGGCAGGAGTCAGAACCACCATAGTAGCGATGAAGCCGGGTAATGCCGGGGGAGCCAAGGGTGGTAGGAAGGCAGATGCCTGGAACGAAAGAAAGCGCGAAAACAAAAGTGAACCTCCGCCAGTTTCGGAGACGAATAAACAAGGAGGAGAAGACTTGTGGCAACGCCATAAGGCCCAACGCGGAGTCTGGAGTGAAGGGATGTTGGTTGCCCTGGAAAACAGGGTGAAAGGAAAGAAGTGGTTTAGCCTTATTGACAAAATCTATGGGGAAAGAACACTTCGACTGGCTTGGGAACAAGTGCTATTCAACGCAGGGGCCTGCGGCGTGGATGGCATGACGGTGGGCCGCTTTAACCAAGACAGCCCAAGACGGCTGCTCGCCGTGAATGAGCAACTCAAAGCAGGTAACTACCAGCCTGAGCCAGTCAAACGGGTCTGGATTCCCAAACCGGGCAGCACGCAGAAGCGACCGTTGGGCATCCCGACGGTCAAGGATCGCGTGGTGCAAACGGCGGCAAGGATGGTTCTTGAACCGATCTTTGAAAGCACGTTTGCAGAGCACAGTTATGGATTCAGACCCGGACGCGGTTGTCATGATGCGCTGGCACGAGTGGAAGTACTACTCGAAGCCAGACACCTACACATCGTGGATATCGATATTAAAGGGTACTTCGACAGCATACCGCAGGAAAAGTTACTCCACCGTGTGGGTGAACAAATCGCCGACGGGCGAGTGATGGACCTGCTGCGCAGCTTCTTGAAAGCTGGAGTCATGGAAGAGGAAGGAGAGGTCAAAGAAACGACAGAAGGCACGCCGCAAGGTGGCGTCATCAGTCCACTCTTGGCCAATATTTACCTCAATCCACTGGACTGGCTCATGGCCGAAGCTGGATATGAAATGGTCCGCTACGCCGATGACATGGTGGTGCTGTGTCGCGACGGGGAAAGCGCCCGGAAAGCCCTGGAAACAGTGGCCGGATGGATGAAAGAAAACGGATTGGTACTACACCCGGAAAAGACCCGAATTGTGAATATGGCCCCGGCCAAAGCCCATTTCGATTTTCTGGGCTACCGATTCTACCGCTCCTCCCAAGGGCAAATCAACTGGCACATCCGGCCCAAGAGCCGACAAAAGTTCAAAGCTCGGGTCAAGCCGCTGACGCGTCGGAGCTGCGGGAAAAGCCTGGAGGAACTGGTCAGCATCCTGAATCCCATCTTACGAGGTTTTTACGGGTACTTTAAAAAGGCCAGTAACTGGACCTTGGACGAAATGGACGGATGGGTGCGGGAACGGCTCCGGGGCATTCTGCGAAATCGGAGGAAATGTAGTCGAGGTCGCCCGGGATGGAACGACTGGAAGCGATATCCCAACAGCTACTTTCACAAGCTTGGCCTGTTCTGCCTGGAAAAGGCTCAAGTTGCTGAAATGACCAATCTTCAAACAGAAGCTTGCTAACTGGAGAGCCGGATGCGGGAAATCCGCCCGTCCGGTTCGGAGGGAGGGGTGGAGCTAAACCTCCATCCCTACCCCTATCACTTTTGGCGGGATTTTCTTCCCTAGACAATAAAGCACGTCAGGAATTCGCTGCCGTGCTTCACGTTGTCTTCCGGTTGGCTTAGTTCGCTAAGGTCAGGTACTTTTCAGCGAGAGACCAGAGACCGACGTTTAGATCGATGTTGGCATCAATCCCGGTCACCTTGCGGACACCTTGGGCTCGGTTGCGATTATGCACGAGAGCCCAAAGGCGATCTTGTCTGGTGCCACGGGTCAAGTTCTCCTGAGTCTTTGGGAGGGTAAGCCAAAGAGAATCGCCTTCATCCTGGTAACGCTTGGCTTCAAGGAGGAATTCGGGCCTGACGGGTGAATCTTCAATGGAATCGTAGCGCAATTCGAGAGCATCCTTGGCAAAGGCGATCTGTTCAGCAGGAGTAAGACGGCGGGCGCGAAACGCTTGTAGCTTCGACCCGATTCGGTCGCTCATCCCCGCAATCTGTGCGGAGCGGTCGACAACCTCGCCGATGGTTCGGTGACTATGTCGAATGGAGACCGCGGCAACATCTCCAGAACTGACTACCATCCCGTTTAGGCAAATGAGCCGAAAGACACCAGCTTGAAGCCGATAGGCTGAGGTGCCGTCGTGAGAATTGGTCAGGATCAATTCAAGACGTGAATCGCCAAGGGCAGGAATCGGGAAGCCGATTTCATCCCGACGATGGAAGCGGACCATGTGTTTTTGGACACCCTGACGGGCGGAAACTCTGACAATTTGCTCTTGGGCTTTAACGGGAGCCCAACCAGCGGCGCGCAATCCTTCGACGACATCGATAGTCTTGAAAAATGCGTAGCGGTTGGTTAGGTGATTCGATGGGGCCTCGGCGAGCACGGACGGTGCGAAGCTTTGGATATCGGAATTAGTGAGTTCGAATAGGTTTTTGGAGTTGCACATATAGTTCTTATTTATATTTATTTTTTGTTACAGAGTAGTTTTACCATCTGGAATAACTATATAGAAAACGTGTCACTAAATAAAGAAAACAAGTTTTATATATGACAATATATAAATTGCATCCATTTCTTAAAATGATAATACCCCACCCCAACCACTTTTCTCAGGGCAGGATTGTTAAGGAGAGGAACGGCTCCTTAATACTGCGACGATAGGAGCATAACTAAATAAACTGAGGACGACATGCCCCCCAAGGTTTTCGAACCGGGGGATGGAGAGGGCTTCGCCCGGTCCGAAGCCAATATCTATTGTCTTTCTGTCTTCTGACTGCCCGATTGTAAAATCAAGCTTAAGTTGCTTTGGGTGCTGGAAACAATCCTTCGGGAACGGGAAGTTTGATACCTGAATTAAGGAGGTTTTCGACATCTTGTCGGGTCAATTCGGCTCGAGCACCGTTTTCGTCTACGGCAAAATAGTGCTCCTGTTTCGGTTGGAACATCTCCTCTTTGGATGGGACCAAAAAGACTTGATACAGGCCGAGAGGCAAAATCCAAGACGCTATTCCGTGAGGAAATTCCGATGTTTTATCGTGGGACATCCAATCCATGCCACCATTGAACGAGACATAATCGCCGTCAAAGGGACCGAAGCTGTCAGCGCCTGCCTTGCCAGCGATGTAAAAGACTGAAGTCGAATACTGTCGAGCCGCCATCATCACAAATCCTTTGAGAATGGCAGAGGGACAAGAGAAGGCGTCGAGTTTTTTGATGTAATCGCTAACAGGTGTTGTTGAGGACATGAAAGTTATCTAAGCCGAGTGAGGTCGATTGCCGAGACTTCGTTTAGGCCTCGGTCGATTTGAGTGATTTTCAGAGGAGCGTCGGAGAAATACTGAAACTCGTGAGGCAACCCTGTTGGAGGAGGGTCGACGATAGTTAGGTGAATGGTAACGGGTCGACCTGCTCCGATTTTATTGGCTAGGTCGACAAGATTGATTCCAATGGAGTCGACGTGGCTTTGGATGGCGTAGCGCTCGGCATGTTTGACGAAGTGGGCAAAACAAGAACTCTCCTTATTATCACTCTCGTAATCGTAGGAGAATAGATTGATCCCGTTGACCAGATACCACTCGTAAAGCGAAACAGCAGTCGTAGTTTTCCCTGTGCCGCCTCGGTTCCCTGCGATAGCCACGATTCGCTTTTCACCTAGACTTTTCGTCAATGGAGAAGTTGCGCCAGCTTCTTCGGAGTGCGGGTGATCAGATAAATTTGGAGTTTCCGCTGAAGTTAAGGGTTGTGTTTTGGTTTGTTTTTTAAGAGGGGTATCCATACCTATAGTTCAACACACTTGGACAACAGTCGGGTAGCACACCTGCGGCACGTGCCGCACCTGTCCAACAATTTTAGGGAATGACCGTTCTTCAGATCAACGCGGTGGCAGGTCGATTCTGTCTTGGTTGAGCTTAGATCGGGGTTTTGTTTGGGCTGCTTTACGGGCGATCTCCGCTTGTTCGGCCTTTAGCTTTTCAGCGAGTGCAAGTGCTTTGTCCGAGTTGGCTCGGGCCTGCTCGGCGATTGACCGCTGAGGCCGGATTTGAGCCTGCAGTACATCGATTTGGTGGCTCAATTGCAGCTTGGTTTTACTCGAAGGTGATTTCTCACTTAGCAGTGTAGAAAGAGTATCGAGCAGAAACTTGAAGGTTTCTTTTGGGATGGTGATGAATTCAGGGTCGGGCTTCTTATTGCGCTGCCTTCTTAGCAGGCTGGCGATGACTCGACTTTTCGGATTGAGTGCAGCTGGGAGAAGGGCGACGATTTGGTCGAAGGTTTTGCCTTCGCTGCGCCATTTCCGAATGTCCTCAAGGTGGGGACCAAATTTGGATCGTGTTTCTATCATGTCTTGCGTTCGCTGGCGGTTATAATCAATCAGTTGTCTTTCTTTGATGTAACTAAGGCGTATCTTAGCGTTAACACCGTTTTACATCAACAGTACATCAAAGCGTCGGCTATTTAAGTCGCCTTGGTGTAAATACGGTGTATCCCTCGTGTTAAGTGATGCGGTAGACACCAATATACATCAGCGTACACCGACTTCACGCCACAACGCAAAGCGTTGTGCAAGTGTGTGATCTTTGTAAGAAGGGGACAGCAGGAATGCGTTAGCGTTACTGATGGCGACTGCGACAAAGATGGAGACTGCCTTTGGGTTATTGGCTTGTTTTGTAGTCGAGGCAGTTGAGCAAGTCGATGGCTTTTTAGGTCAGGGAGCGCTGTGATTTCTTTAGGTAAAGGAACGTCGGTAGCGGCTGCATTGGCTTATTTCGATAGGCACTTGCAGGTGGGAGATTATTATTCGCAGGAAGCCTCTTTGGAGGGAGTTTGGCGTGGGCAACTTGCCAGGCGTTTAGGGTTGGAAGGCAGAGCTGTTGATCGGGATGCGTTGGCAGCGGTTTTGGAAGGTCGCTTTTCTCAGGTGGGTTATGAGGAAAAATCGATGGATCGGGCCAGGCGTTCGGAGCTGCTCTATTTTGATCTGTGTTATAGCCCGCCAAAGTCAGTGGCGATCCTGGCTGCTTTGGATGATCGGATTGCTCGAGATATCCGCAAGATTGTGGATGAAGCGTGGCGTGGGTTTGAACGTGAAGTAGCGGCGACACGGGATGCTTCCAAGCGCAATGCTGCGGGCAATCGCATTTATGAAACCAAACAGACCGGGGAATTGATCGCCGCTGAATTTGTTCATAACGCCAGTCGTGTGGGTGATCCCGGTCTGCATTTTCATCGACTGGTGGTCAATGCGACCTACGACAAGGATCGGGGTGGAGTCTTTGCTTTGGACGCTCGCGAAATGTTCCGTTTAAGAAAACAGTTCGACTACGAAATCCAAGCCAATGTCGCTCGTTATTTTTTGGAGAAAGGATACACGACAGTCGTTGGTCAATCGGGCGTGTTTGAAGTGGGCGAAGTACCTCGTGGAGCCATTGATCTCTTTTCTCGTCGGCATGTCCGTGTGAAGCAACGTTTCGCTGAGTTGCGCCTGGAGCGGCCGAATGTTCCTGACCATATCTTGGATCAGCTGGCTGTTTTGGAAACGCGGCCGCAAAAGGTTGTCGTAACCGATTCCGAGCTGCGTGAAGACGTGTTGCAGCGCTTACAGGAGGCGGGTTTGACGATCGGGAAACCAGTTCCGGGAACCGATGGTCGGTTGGCTTTTCGCGAGGTGGCGGTTAATGCGGTGGCGAGTATGGTTCGAGAAGTCTTCACGACGGAGACAGTCGTTAAAAAAGAGAAGGTTGTCGCTCAATTGCTCAAATATGGCCGGGGCTTAATCGGTCGGAGTGACGTGGAAAAGATTCTTATCTACGACCAACGCTTTGTTGACGTACCCGCTCTGCTGGGACAGCCAGGCAGCCGAATCATGTTCAGGCCGCATATGCAAATTGAGGAACAATTACGTTCGGTGGGTTACCGGATGTTGGCTTCCTATAAATCATTAGCGGCGTTTCCGGTTCCCTTTCCCGCTGAGTTATCGCTAGAGCCGGAATCAATTGAGAAGGCCTATTTGCAGGCTCAACTTAAGGGCGAGGACATCAACATTGCGGAGCTGAAGCGCAGTCGGGAACAGTTCCGGGCAGCCTACAAATACGTTCTGGAAGGTAAGGAATCGTTGTTTTTCATTGAGGGCGCTGCCGGTGTCGGAAAGTCGTTTTTCTTGCGGGTTCTCAAACGAGAAATCGAAGCCACAGGCAGACAAGTTTTTGCGGTAGCTCCGACCGGGCGGGCGAGTCGTGAAAACCTCGCGGGTGACTTTGAAAATCCTCAAACGATTCACCATTTGCTGTTAAGCAAGAGGATGCAGGATCAATTGCGAGGGAATGTCCTCGTTGTTGACGAGGCTCCGCTCAGTGACGGCGCTTCACTCACAGCCTTGTTGAAAATTTGCCATGAACAGGGTTGCAAGGTCATCCTACAGGGCGATTTGAAGCAACAGCATTCGGTGGCGGCTATCGACGGCGTTCGTTTCCTCGTCAATGAGCTAGGCCTGGGAAAGAACCTCCCACGTCTGGATGTTTCGCGGCGACAACTCAAATGGGAGGACAAGGAAATCGCACGGACGTGGTCTCACGGTCATGTTCAGCAGGCTATCGATATGATGGTTGCTACCGGGAATGTTATCGAAGACAAGAGCATGTCGCAGCTGGCAAAGCGGTACGTTGAAGTTCTCGGTCGGAACGAAACCGCTATGGTCATCTCCTCCACGCATGCGCAGGGCGATGCACTGGCGAAGTTAATTCGAGAAGAGCGCAAAGCTGCGGGTCAGATCGGATCCGTGGATTGGACGGTGCGAACGGATAAGGAATTAAAAGACGGAACAGCGTTGAAGGATGGCGGTCAGTTCTTTGCCGATTCACCCAGTTCGTACCGAGTCGGAATGCGTTTGGCGTATAAAGGACCGTCCAGGTCGCGCGGATGACGCGAGCGGCGGTAAATGGGAGGTTGTCGAATTGCACGAAAAGGGCATCGAAGTCAGGAAAGAGAATCGGTCTAAGTTCATTGACGTCACCAGAGCAAAAATGGCCGATTACACGGTCTATGAACCGCGTGAACTGGCCGTTACGACCGGTGATCGTGTTCGCCTTCAGGAAAAGATCGTTGTTTCGACGCTGAATCGGTCGTCGTACCAAACAATCAATGGACCTCGAGCCAAGGATATTTACGAGCGAGGCAGCATTCAAATTGTCGAGTCACGCCTCGATGACGGCAGCATTTTGTTCAAATCGGGCTTAGTCGTTCACCCGAACGATGGACGGCTGGGTCAAGGCTACGTTTCCACTTCAATCCCTGCTCAGGGTTCTACCGTTGATTGGCTGTTTTGCTACGAAAGCGTCAAATCGCTCAAAGCTTTAGGCAATCTGGGCAGCATGTACGTCAATGTTTCACGTCACGTCAAAGGCATGGCTCTCTACACCGAATCCATCGATGCCCTGCGCCAGTGGGGTGCACGTAAGCATGATCGCCAGCTTGCCAGTGAGGCTGTGCGACTTGCTCAGCGATCCGGCACTCTACCTAAATCCCAGGTTCAACTCGGCAACTTCGAAGCTGAGGGTCAACTCGTCCATCAATTGGCTCAGAAACCTGTCATTCCCGAATTGAGTCTAATCAGGGTGCCTAGTCCCTCTGCGATTTCAATTACTCCAGCTCCCCAGGTGACACCATATCAGCGGGGTAATCCGATTACCTTGCGAGAGCCCCCTGCCCTCGTTCCCGCAATTGCGGACGCAGTTAAGGCTCCGGCTCTGGATAAGATGGAAGCCTCTTTTCGCGATATAACTAGACAGGTTCTTGAGGAACGCCTCAAACGCCGCGCACCCCGATTACCAGAAAACCCCGGACCCGAACTAGATTTTTCATGAACAATCGACACCAATCGCCAGGTCTACTGACCTTTTTGAGGTACTCGGACAAAAATCAAATTGAGGCATTTAAGTCCACAGACAAATATAAGATTGATTTTCGAGAAGATATCCCCTTATCGGATGGTTTCATTCCCGCACATTTGAATGCGTTGGTCGGTCATGGCCCAGGATCAGGCTTTTCTCTCGTTGAGCTCACTCGAGTACGCTCATTTCAGTACGCCCATTTGCAAAAATGTGAGGCTAGAGGAGAAGGTTTCGAGCAATGTCGAATCGAGG
>CAVURW010000005.1:0-50025 GCA_963743595.1 uncultured Verrucomicrobiae bacterium | reverse complement strand
CATAACGCGATCACTGACCAATCCACTCCGGCCTGCAATAACTCCATTGCAAGCGTGTGTCTTAGCACATGGGGGGTCACGCGCTTCTTTACCAGCGAAGCACAAACCTGAGCCGCCGTACTCCGATGCTTGTCCAGCAGATCTTGCACCGCGTCGGGGCTCAGGCGGCCACCGCGCGTAGTGGAGAAAAGCCAATCCTCGGCCCCCGGGGCTGACTCTTGCATCCATATTTTCAACACCTTAACCGTTTGTTTGGTCAATGGTGTGCAGCGTTCTCTCCGGCCTTTGCCGACACAGCGGACATGGGCGCCTGTCCCCAAGTGGAGGTCGCGCGGTCGCACGGCCGTCAATTCGGACAACCTTAAACCCGTTTGAAGCGCGAGCAGCAGCAGCGCGTAATCTCGGCGACCGTGCCAGTCCTTCCGATCTGGCGCTGCCAGAAGCGCCTCGACCTCTGCGCGGTTGAGGAACTGCACCAAGGTCTTGGAAAATCGCTTGCCGGGAATGGCCAGCACGCGCTGGATTTGCAGGGAATGGGCAGGTTCCTCGTAAGCGGCATAATGAAAGAAGGAGCGAATGGCTGTCAGGCGATGGTTGCGACTGCGCGCGCTAATGTGCCGGCTGGACTCCAAGTCATCGAGAAAGGCCGTGATCAGCGGAGTATCAATTTCTGCCAAACTGAGATGTGAAGGTGGTTTGCGTAACCGCCGCTGGGTAAATTGAAGCAGGAGTCGAAAGGTGTCGCGGTAGGAAGCGATGGTATGGGGGCTGGCCTGCCGCTGGCGGATCAATCGGTCGGTGAAGAATCGCTCCAAGAGCGCCGGAAAAGGGGCTGATTTCATCTGGGATCCTCCCAGCGCTTTTCCAAGCGCTTCACTGCCAGTCCCATCAACTCAGGACATGCGCTCAGATACCAATAGGTGTCCGCGACGTGGACATGGCCCAAATAGGTGGAAAGGACTGGGAGTCGCGGCTCGATCTCACGCCCTGAACGATACCAACCAATCAAGGTTCGCAGAGCAAAGCGGTGGCGAAAGTCGTGAAGACGTGGCCCGCGACTGGCATTGGGTCCGCGCAGCCCAATTTGGCGGGACAACCTGTAGAAGGTGCGTCGGACTTGCCCACCGTCCGAACGATTACCTCGCCGGGAGACAAAGAAGTAAGGGAGCACTCGGCGAAAGACCTGGTCACGCTGCCGCACGTAATCAGCCAGAACCTTTTGTGTGGTGGCGTGAATCGGCACCCAGCGGGACTTGCCACATTTGGCGCCCACAATCACCAGCATACCCTGATCCAAATCCACATCCTCGGGTCGGAGGTTCAGGGCCTCACTGATGCGCAGGCCCGTGACCGGGAGGAGCCCGAATAGGCAGTTGTACATCTCTCCTGGCAGCCCCCCCATCTGTCGGGCGGCTTGGAGCAGATGCCGAATCTCCGTGTCCGTGTAAAAATAGGGGCGTGCGCGCTGGGGTCGATGCGGCATCAAGCCCCAGGCTGGTATCTCTGTTGCCGGGTCCGTGGCAATCCAGTACCGAGCAAAACCTCGGACACACGTCAATCGGCGCGCCCACTCCGCAGGTTGCGCCTTTGGGTTGCGTTGCGCCCACCGGACCGCCAACGGGATGGTGATGTGCGCAGCGCCCTGCTTTTGCAGAAACGCAGCGAAATCGAAGAGCAATGCCGGGGCCTCTTGCAGCTTGTATCCCAAGCAGCGGCGCATCTTGATGTAATCCCGGACTCCTTTGTTCAGCGCGTTCATCGTCCACCTCCTGGCCAAGGCAACGCCAACGAACGAAGGGAACCAAGATCCACCTTGGCATAAATGGCCGTCGTCTGTGGACTCCGATGTCGCAGAATCTCTCCAATTTCGCTCAGTGAGCGACCTTGGCGCAACATGTCGGAGGCGAGTGTGTGGCGGAACTGGTGCGCGCCTTTTCGCGGCCAATCAATCCCTGCCTTGGCCAAGGCGTTCCGGACCAGAGAACCGACGGCGCGCTGATCGTGGAAACCCGTCAAGGGCGCTTTGAGGCGGAGAAACAAGCGTCTGGAATCCGAATTTTTGGGGCGGCCCGCTTTCAAGTATGCGGCAATTGCCCTCCCCACGTCGTTGGGCAAAGGCAACTGGTCGACTCGACCTGTCTTGCCATGGACGGTGATGCTCCCTCCTTCCCAGTCCATGTCCTCCAGAGCAAGGTTAGCGACCTCGCCGCCTCGCAAGCCAAGACGAGCCAATAACAACAGCATGGCGTAATCTCGTCGTCCGGCCGCTGTGGTCCGGTCGCAGCCCGCCAACAATTGTTTCACATGGGGGCGTGGGAGAGCCTTCGGCACCGAGGAGAGTGACCAACTCGCAACGGAAGGCACGCAGGAGGCCAGATTTGATTTGAGATCTCCACGGTATTGGGCGAAGCGTAGGAACGAGCGTAGTGCGGTGGTCATCAACTGTGCCCGCTTGGGAATTAGTTGCCCCGCACTTGCCTGCACGAACTTGATGACATCCTTGGCGCACAAGGCGGATAAATCCACCGAGCCAGCGGCGAACTTGCCCGCCAAGAACCGACGAATGAAAGGCCGGTAATTGATTCGCGTGCTGAGAACGAGGGATCGTTCGTTTTGCAGATACCCATCGTACTCATCGAGTAAAACTTCACTCGGCGACAGGGCTGCTTTCGGTCCCCTTTCCGTGATCACGCCTTGTTTCCTCAGAAGTCTCATCAAACGTGCCAAGGCGGCATGATCGGCATTGGTGGATTGGTAACCGCAACGCTTTCTGGACCGAAGAAAGTCGACGGTGTGTTGATCTGTTATCTGCTTCGTGGCGATTCCTCTGTGATCCAGCCATCGACTGAAGCTGGCAACCAGTCGAATTTCGATGCAACCTGACTGTCGGGCATAGCCCTCAGCTCGCATCTGGTTTGCATATTGAACGATGTATTGGCCCAGCGGGCCTTCTTTCATCCGTTCGATTGTGTTCTTGTCTCGGAAGAATGTATTCATTTGATCTTTTCCTTTCGTGCCGAGCATAGGAAAAAAGATCAGTCAGGACTATGCCGGGCGGAAGACATCGACAAGGCTGTAAAATCAGGGGCAAACCGTTCCACCCGGCATATTCCGGAACCCGGCATACTGGCGCAGATCATGAATACGAGGGGGACGACCTCGCCCATCCAGAATGCCTGCTGCCAAGCACAGCCGCCACCAAGTTCGATTGAACGCGTTGCATGTGCGATGCGTTTCCGATTCCGGGCAATCTTGGTTCCAAATCAGGAACCTTCCCGGTTCCATGGCCAAATGCTTTTGGCGACACAGGTCCAAGTACGATCGAAGCTCCTGAGCTACCGAGCCGGATAATGGCACCAAGCGCGATTTGTGGAACTTGGAGCCTTCGACCCGAAGCAGATCCCGGTGGGGATCAAAATGATCGATCCGCAGGCGGAGAAGTTCTCCGCGACGCAAGCCACAACAGTAAAGGAGGATCAAAGCAATCCGAAAAGTCTGCGCCTTCAATGGGTTTGCGGAAGATGGGCGCAAGCTGGCAGCGGTGGCCAGGAGTTGTGCCATTTCGGCCTCAGACACTAACCGCGGGGGACGTGGCCCCGACCTCTTTGGGAAGGTGCTTGGGTCCGGAATAAAGCGCACCCTGTGATCGCGGGAATGGAAAAGCAGAAAGTTGTGGACGCACCGTAAGTGGTGCTGCTGCACAACCGGGGCCAATTCACTCAAACTGGCGGCCCAGTGTTGGAATGCTTGGCGGCCAACGAATCGCGCACCTGGCTGATGTTCGTGAAGGAATGCATCCCACCGGAGCAAAATGCCGGCCTCTTTGTGGTATACTCGACCTAACGTCCGCTGAGTGGCGAGGTACCCTTTCAAGGCCGCGGCCAACCCGCTGCGGAATCGGGTGGGTGGCCGTCGACTGGTTTTGTGCCGGGTGGGAGGCAGTTGCTTTTGCCATCCGCTTCCACGTAACTCTGAAGCCGCTGCTGCTGGGGGCACCTCCAAACCCACTCCGCGCAGTTCTTCAACTCCGAGGCGCAAATAGACTCCTGTGCTTTCCACGGCACGGTGACCCAGTGTGTCTCCGATGGTCTTTAACGCTACGCCCTTGTGTAGCAACCGCATGGCAAAGGAATGGCGAAAGCAATGTGTGCCATGAGTGTCCAATTGCAGGCCACTACGGCGAATCCGCTCATTCAGAATATGATTCAAGGCACCGCTGTGCAGCGGGACCACAGGTGCAAGGAGGCGCAGAAAAAGTTCACGGTGATGCGTAGGCGGTCGCCCGTGCCGCAGGTACCGTTGCAGGCAATCGCCGACTTCGTCGGTCAGCGGTAAGGCCAAGTGCTGCCCGGTCTTCCGTTGAGGCACTCGCAGGATACCAGCGCGCCAGTCGATGTCATCCAGCGTCAATGCAACCACCTCGCTGCGTCGCAACCCGTAAGTCGCCATGAGAAAGAGCATCGTGAAATCACGCAAATCGTTCGGTTGGCGGTGCTTGATGGAGCGCAGAAGTTCCTGAACCTCTGTCCAAGGAATCGCTCTGGGCAGTTGTTCCAAGCGATAAACCTGCACCCGACTCATCAGGTCATGAAGCGGTCGCGGCAAAACTCCTGTCGCATGTTGGAACCTCAGAAACCCACGCACGGACCAGTCGACATATTTTAGGCTGCGTCGACTGCAAGTTTTGGCCTGGTTACGCAAGAAAGCCTCGATCAGTCGTAAATCCAAATGAGCAATGGCACACCGCGAACGCTCGTAACCGATGAATTTCAGGAAAGCTCGAACGCAACTCAGGTTCCCGGCGATGGTGGGTTGTGCGACCCCCCGCACCTGTTTTAGATAATCAGAAAAGCGCGCCAATTCAGCCTCAACACGCGTGGCGGGAATCGGGTTCGGCGCCAAATTATGCTTTTCCTCCAAGAACCGTTGCATCAGCCGAATCGTTCCGCCCATCGGCGACTTGCCGCCGGCAAGCCGCCGGCGTGCTTCGGTAAAGTCATCCGACCTTAAATCTTCCAAGTGGTGCCGACCCCGCCGACGAAAGAACCGGTCAAGGTGCCGAAGGCTCCCAAGTTGCATTTGCATCGAGCGAAACGCGTAACCGTATCGCTTAACCCAATCCGTGAAAGCATTCGCGATGGGTCCGAGAACCGGGAGTGAACTGTACGTTTGATGAGTTTTTGGCCGCAGTTTTACAAGCATTGGTTTCCTTTCGTTAGGTGTTGAAAGGAAACTGTGGGAAATCTCCTCATTAATGTGAAGTATTTGCTGCTCTCGGCCTGCTTTCCATGGGGCTTGGAAGGAATCGCTCAACATTACTGAACACTTTACATTACTGTTGAACCACACCCGCGAAATGGTGTCCCCAGCCGGACTCTCACCAGCAACCTGGCGCTTAGGACGCGCCCGCTCTCTGCTTTGAGCTATGGGGACGGAAATTGGTGCGCGCGTCCGGTAACGCTCCGGATCCAGGCACTCATCTAGTGCGACGCGGGTTATAAAGCCGCCTGCTCGCTTTGAGCTACACGCGCATGGCGGAATGTCGTGGACTTGCACCACTTGCCCGAAGGCACGCACTCGTTAGCACCGAGGCCCGGCACGCTTGACCGGTTGGCATTCCAAATTGGTCCGCGTGGCAGGACTCGCACCTGCAACCTTTCCGTCTTGAGCGGAACGTCTCTTCTGATTGGACTACACGCGGCTGGTGCCCACGGCCGGATTTGCACCGGCACTGTGCGCGTTTTAAGTGCGCCGTCTCTGCGTTGGACTACGTGGGCGAAATGGTGCCGCGTGAGGGATTTCCACCCCCAACCTCTCCGGTCTGAGCGGAGCGTCTCTTGTAGTTGGACTAACGCGGCATAAACTGGTGCATCCGGCAGGACTCCCACCTGCAAACTCTCCGTTCGAAGCGGAGCATGATCATAATTTCACCACGGATGCGGAAATGGTGGGTCGCCTCGGATTCGCACCGAGTTCTCGCCGGTTAAGAGCCGGGACTTCACTATCAAAGTTTGCAACCCAAACGCGACACGAAGGCGGAGTTGAACCGCCGCAGCCAGGCCTGTGAAAGTCCTGGCCGGCACCGGTGTTCGCGTCGCGAAAAACAATCCCAAGCGCACTGAATCCGGCACCCGGCATGGTGGCCGTGCGCCAGCACCTTCGACCCTGCGGGGTCTCCGCCGGCGAACCGGATTCACTTGGGAAAATGGACGGGCATGAGGGTAGCGCGCCCTCTATTCCGGTTTGGAAGACCGGCGTGTGTCTCTCAACACCTATGCCCGATAAAATGGAATCCCGTGCTGGAATCACACCAGCGTCTGCGGCTTTGCAGGCCGCCGCCTGAACTGTTCGGCCAACGGGATTTGAAATTAAAGTGCGGACGGGGGCTCTCGCCTCCGTCCGCGTGGTTAAGTTGCATCGTGGTTTTCGGCACCGGCCGGCTTGGTTTGCTGCTTGAGCGGCACAAAGCCGCCCGGCAAGCCAAGCACCAACGTGCTGCCCGCATTGTGTGCCGCCGTCAGCGACTGCAGGAGACGAAGATTCATCAGCGCCGGATTGCCGTCGAGGACGCGCGCTGCGTTCGCGAGGTTGCGCAGGGACGCGCTTTCGCCACGGGCGCGCTCCAGTGCCGCCTGGCCTTCCTGCTTCGCCTTCAAGACATCGGCGAAGGCACGCTTCAAGTCAGCCGGCAGCACGACGTCCTTGATTTCGACGGCGACGACGTTGAGACCGATCTTCGCGGCATCCGGCTGCACGCGGGCGAGGAGTTGGGCGCCGATATCCAAACGCTGGCCAAGCAACGCCTCAATCGTCACGCCGCCCGTGACGGCACGGAGCGCAACCTGCGCGGCGTTGTAGAGGTCGCCCTGCCAGTTCTGCGTTTCGTGCGCGGCCTTGGCCGGGTCGGCCACCTGATAAGTGACCAGTAGGCTCACCTTGAGGCCAACATTGTCCGCCGTCAGAACTTCCTGGCCGGCAACTTGCAGCGTCGCTTTGCGCGTGTCCAACGCGTTCCAGTTGTAGTGCCGACCCCAGAGAATGTGACGACCCACGCCCAGAACCTTCATGAACTTGCCTTTGCGATAGAGCAAGCCCGCGTAGCCCTCCGGCACCAGAAATGCGCGGCGGAACTTGAAAAGCAGCGGCAGACTCAGGATGAGACCGATCGCGATGGCAATTACAATGATGGTGATGATTTCGATATTCATGGTTTTCTTTTCTTGTTTTGTTTAAAATAAAAGCCCGGAGCAGGAGACCACCGTCCAATGGTGGGAAAAACGCAAATGCGATTTTCACAGGACCATTTTCAGGCTGCGCTTGCGCGCCGGCTCCTTGCTCCGAGCCGGTGTGGGATTACTCCCGGTATCCAACCAATGGATCGGTTATGAGCCGAGTACGGATTCGAACCGCGATTGAACCAGCACTATGCGGGACGATTCCAGCGGACTGCCGGATTCGCCGCGAACTGGTTCAAATTCTGAAATTGGTCAGGGCGACGGGATTTGCACCCGCACAGTCCGCGTCACTATGCCAGGTGCCGGAATATGCCGGGTGAACCGCTGGGAGGCTTCCTTTTGGAGCTATTTGGGGATTGTGTAGCGGCATAGTTTTGTCTGATTCCTTTCCTTGTAGTCAAACCAACACAAAGGAACAGATGAAAACGTTTTTTAAAAATAACAAGAAAATCGAACAACTACAGGCGGGCCCCTTGGGCCCTTACCTCGCCGATTATGCGGCCCAGTTGCGGTCCGAAGGATACGCCCAACAAACAGGCCGTTTCAAAATCCGATTGGTTGCCCAGCTTAGCCGATGGATGAGCCGTCAGGGCATTCTGGCCGAGCAGATATCCAATCCGGTCATTAATGAGTTTCTGCGTTTAAGGAGGCGACGGGGCCACCCGATCGCTCACACGGATCCCGCGGCTCTGTCGCGCATGTTGATGTTGCTTCGCTCCCGATCGGTGATCGTGGACCAACCCAACATGCAAGCAAAACCCAGTGAAGCAGTGCTGGAAGCGTATGCCCGCTACCTTGAGAGGGAGCGAGGTCTCGTTTCCAAGACACGGAAAAACTACCTCCCCTTTGTTCGGCAATTTTTGGACCGCAAGTTCGGTTCGGCAGCGATTGATTTCGCGGGTTTGCAGGTGATGGACATTGTCACGTTTGTGTCGCGGAATGCGGCTCGAATGAGTGCGAAGCATGCTCAACTCATGGCGACGGCACTGCGATCGTTTCTACGCTTTGCGCAATACCACGGAGACATCCCATCGAATTTGGCTGCTTGCGTACCCACCATTGCGAGTTGGTCTCTGTCCACGGTGCCGAAAGGTCTTCCCCGACGGGACGTGGAGCGTGCCTTGGCAGCCTGTAATCGGAGAACAGCAAGTGGACGACGAGATCACGCGGTGCTGCTGCTATTGGCCCGTCTTGGTCTACGCGCCAGCGAGATTGCCAATCTCACGCTGGATGATATCGATTGGGATGCCGGGTGTATCACGATTCGAGGCAAGGCCGGGCGGATAGACAAATTGCCTTTGCCGTCAGATGTGGGCCAGGCCATTGCGGCTTACCTGAAGTTGGGCAGACCTGAAAGCCCTAAAACCAGGCGCCTGTTTCTCCTGCTAAAAGCACCCATCACCGGTTTCAAAGACGATCAAAATGTTAGAGCCATAGTAAAGAGTGCTCTGGCAAGAGCCGAAATCGATTCACCGCGAAGGGGCGCCCATCAGTTCCGCCACAGCCTCGCTTCGAACATGCTACATGAGGGGCGTTCGCTGAGCGAAATCGGAGAGATACTGCGGCATCAAAGCCCACAAACGACAGCGATCTACGCCAAAGTGGATCTGCCCTCCCTTCGTCTGCTGGCGCTGCGTTGGCCGGGAGGTGCGAAATGAACTCGGTGAGAAAAGGGATTCGTGATTACCTTCGGATGCGTCAGGCCTTGGGATACAAGTTGGAAAAGCACCAGAGACTGCTACCTGATTTCGCGTCCTTTCTAGTGAAGAAAGGGGCCCAGCACGTCACGGTTGCCCATGCCTTGGAATGGGCGCAATCTCAACCGAATGTGCAGCCTGGCACCTGGGCGAAACGGCTTTCATTTGTTCGCGGCTTTGCGCGCTTTTGGATCGCCACTGACCCCCAAACCGAGATCCCTGCATGGGGCTTATTACCTTATCGCTACGGTCGCGCACGACCATACATGTACACGGAAAACGAAATTTGTGCCGTGCTGTGCGCGGCCCGCAAGATGGAGGGCTTTTCAGGCCTGACGTACTCTTGCTTTTTCGGCCTCTTGGCCGTCACGGGCCTGCGTGTTAGCGAGGCTCGCAACCTGCGCCCCAACGACGTCGATCTCGAACAGAGCGTCTTGAGGATCACAGGCACCAAATTCGGCAAATCGCGCTTGGTGCCCATCCATACGTCCGCCAAACAGGCCCTGGCAATCTATGCCAGAGAGCGTGATCGGACTTTTGGCCGGGAACTGCCTTTTTATTTCGTATCCAATCGGGGAACTCGCCTAGTTGGTTCCACCGTAAGGCGCACGTTTTACAAGTTGTCACGGCAAATCGGACTGCGCGGCTCAAAAGCCAGCCACGGGCCGCGTATTCACGATTTCCGCCACCGGTTTGCGGTGGCCACCTTAATCAGTTGGTATCGTTCCGGACTCGATATCGAGCCACGCCTTCCCATCCTTTCTACCTACCTTGGTCATGTTAGAGTTGCCGATACCTACTGGTATCTGACGACGTGCCCGGAGCTAATGGGATTAGCGGTGCAACGTCTTGAAAAGCGTTGGGAGGAAAGAGCATGAAACCCACTTCACTTGCTCCGCTCCTGGAACGTTTTTTTACGGAACGGTTGATGCGGCAACGGCAGGCCAGCCCCCATACGATTGCCTCCTATCGCGATACCTTTCGCCTGCTGCTTCAGTACGCACAGCAGCAACTTCGAAAAGAGCCTGCGGAACTTGCGATTGAAGCGATTGATGCGCCCTTGATCAGCGGCTTTCTTGATCACTTGGAAGCCAACCGTCGGATCAGCGCGCGCAGTCGAAATCTTCGGCTGACCGCCATACGCTCGTTTTTCCGTTACGTGTCTTATGAGGAACCAGCGAACTCTCTGCAAATCCAGCGCATACTGGCCCTTCCCAGCAAGCGGTACTCCAAGAAGTTGGTGCCGTTTCTTGACCGGCCGGAAGTGGATGCACTATTGGCAGCCCCTGATCCTCAGGCGTGGTATGGTCGCCGGGATCACGCATTAATCCTGCTGGCGGTCCAGACAGGCTTGCGGTTGTCCGAGTTGACCAGCTTACGCTGTGGTGACGTGCACCTGGGCACAGGCGCTCACGTCCGATGCCTCGGCAAAGGACGTCGAGAACGGTGCACACCCTTAACGAAACAGGCCGTCACCGTCTTAAAGGCCTGGATGCAAAGCTTGATCCAAAACCCGGACGGCTGGCTCTTTCCAAACGCCCGAGGTGGTCGCCTGAGCAGCGACGCTGTACAGGATCTGGTTGCCAAATACTGCATACTCGCCGCCAAGACATGCTCTTCCTTACGCAAGAAACGTGTCTCTCCGCACGTGCTTCGCCATACCGTGGCCATGGACCTCCTGCAGGCCGGCGTTGATCGATCCGTAATTGCGCTTTGGCTGGGACACCAATCGGTTGAAACCACCCAAGTCTACCTCAATGCAAATCTCGCGCTGAAAGAACAAATCTTGGCCAAATCCAGTCCATATCGGAGTCACTACCATCGGTTCAAACCGGAAGATTCGTTGCTCGCTTTCCTGAAGAGCCTCTAAACACGCACAGAACTATGCCGGGCGCGTGGCTGCCTCCATCATCGCAGCCCCAGCACAACCGGGCTTGCGGCGGCGAAGAACTTTCGCACCCGGCATAGTGCGGTACCCGGCATAGTGACGCTTATGCCGCCTCCGGCATAAGCGTCACAGGCGGAGATGCTAACTGTTACATCACGACCCTGCTGAAAATGGAGCCCCTGGTCGGACTCGCACCGACGAATACGGGTTTACGAAACCCGCCCTGTGGCTGCTGAGGCACAGGGGCGAAATGGTGTCCGCGGCAGGAGTTGCACCTGCGCCCTCCACCTTCGCACGGTGGCGCTCTAAATCTAACTGAGCTACGCGGACCAAATGGCATCCGTGGCCGGACTCGCACCGGCTAGGACCAGCTTGAAGGGCTGGACGCGCGAGCTGCTTTGCATTCACGGACGAAAAGTGACGCCGCCGAGTCGAGGAACACAAAGTCGCAGGCTCGCTGGCCTGCATTAACTTTGTGAACTCGGCGCCTCCGTGGCGATACGGTTGGTCCCCGAAGTTGGTATCGCGCCAACGTCTCGGCTTTTTCAGAGCCGCGCTAATCTGCCTCAGCTACTCGGGGGTGATTGGTCGTCCTGGCAGGTAACGCTCCTGCGTCTTCCGGTTATCAGCCGGGTGCTCTGCTATTGAGCTACGGGACGATGGCGGAAGGCGTCGGTAACGCTCCGACCTCGGCGATGCCGATCCTGTTTTCGGGACAGGTGCAGCCAGCTTATATCTGCCTGCCTTCCGTAAAATGGTCAGGGTGGCAGGAGTTGCACCTGCGACCTCCTCGTTCCGAACAAGGCCGTCTGCTGCTGACATTACACCCTGAAATTGGCTGCCAGGGTTGGACTCGCACCAACACCGTGCGGCTTAACAGACCGTCGTGCTACTTTGACACCACCTGGCAATGGCGCTGCCGGCAGGATTCTCACCTGCATCGTTCCGCTTAGAAGACGGATGCCTGATATTTTCGACCACGGCAGCAATTTGAAATTGGTCGGAACGGCAGGATTTCCACCTGCGGCCTCCCGGTCCCAGGCCGGGCGCTCTAAAGACTGAGCTACGCTCCGAAAAATGGCGGACCCGAAGGGACTTGCACCCTCAGCCTTCCCGCAGACAACGGGCTGCTCCGCTGATTGAGCTACGAGTCCGAAATGGTGGGAAATGCTGGTAACGCTCCAGTCGTCGCTTCCGGCTTGTTTGAAGACGCCGGTTTTACAGACCGGCAGCCGGATCACTTCCCATATAATTATTGGTAGCGGGAGTGGGAATCACACCCACCGAAGTAAGTTTATGAGGCTTCTCTCTGTATCTATTCGAGTTCCCCGCAGTTGAAATTTGGTGGAGTCGGCGGGTAATGCTCCCGCATCAGCTTGCTTGCAAGGCAAGTGCATTGCTTGTCTGCCACGACCCCATGAAAATTGGCAAGCCGCCTTGGTGCTGCCCCAAGCAATCTGAGTTTTGGAGACTCTGCTGCGCAAGCTGGCGCGCGGCGTATGAAGATTGGTGCGGTTGGCAGAGTGCGCCACGGTGGCCGTGCGCAAGCACCTGTTAAATCACAACCGCGAAAGTAAAAGGGCCGGAAGCGTCTTTGCGCTTCCGGCCCGTGCCATTTCAATAAAGAACAAACACCTCTTGGTGATCTATTCGATCCCAACCCGCGGTTTCACGGCGGCTGTTTCGGTGTTTAGGGGCACACCTCCTGCGAAGCCCTTAATATGTAAAAGCGTTTCAAACCATCTCGGCGCGCTTATCAGCGACCCGTGGGCAGACCCCACCGGTGAGGAATTTTGGTTCCTCTGCGCCTTTTTTAGTCTTGTGCTGTCTGACATCATCGAGACGTCGTTTGGTTGTCGTTCACAGTCGATTCACCTTTGGTTGCTCTGGCTCCTCATCGGTTTCAGGGAAATAAAAAACCCTGCCTACACGGGGTAAGCAGGGTGGAGAAATTCTACTTTCGATTCTTTACCTGCTTACCTCCGGATTATCCAAAATGGTTTCGGGGTTATACCCGCTATGCCACCTGGATAGACCAAGGCTAAACACACAACCTTGGCTTAACCGGCTATGACGTGTCGCTTTCGCGACCGTCAGCGTCGGCCAAATCATGGCTGATATGTTCATGCAAGTTTTCATCGAACTTGATAGACGCTACCACAGATCAATGGTTACAGTCAACTTATATTTTTTATTTTCTTTAAGGGTTAGCTTATTTTGAATTCAAGTATCCGGATAAGCTGATATGAATATGTCATGCCTTGTACCGACGTGAAGATCTATACGTGTGGAAGGCGGAAATAGGCCTGGATTGCAGACCGGAGGACCTCGGGGCGAATCGCTCCACCCAGCGTGTTTTTCAGGGACGCCAAAATCTGCGACCACTCCTGAGAACCATTCGGAAAGGCATCAAGAAAGCGGATGAGATCGCCACTAATGTTTTCTGGAAGCTTGGGGCCGGGTTCTCCGGGCAGGGTCCCGGCGAGCCGGAACACGTCGTTCCTGTGTTTGGCGATGTCCCGCGAATCAATTTCTGCTCCATTGGCTTTGTGCTCGGTCAGGTTGAGCCACGCATTCGCCTTCAAAGGAATGAGCGCGGTGGCGTTGGCAAATGGAAGCCCATCGCGGACATCCTTGTGGGTCTGAATCAGCGCGTAATAATCCTCATCGAGCAGCAGGGCTGACAAGCTGTGATGGTCAGCGCCTGCCAATATCGGCACGATTTCCTGACCCTCCTCCAGTTGGAGCCTCTCTGGTTTGCGGCTGAAAAGTTCCAACATGAACGGAAACTGTTCGCTTTTGGGTTTGGCAAAGCGATACAGAACGGGCGCACCCTCCGTGCGCCGGCGAATTTCGTATTCGCCATCGTTGATGAAGTTCCGCAGCGCTCCCACGAACTCACGATCAATTGCTTCGATGATTAGGACGATGTCGAGATCCTTGGTGGCGCGAAACGGCAACCCCTGAGCGGTGAACCATTCGTCGCAAGCCGCGCCTCCAATGAGGGTGAAGGCACCTTCGAATTTCCGGAAGCGTTCGCGAAAGAGATCGAGGCCTCTTACCATTTGACCTCCTCAATCAGTTGTTGCAATTGCTGTTGGACCCGCTCATCACCCGAATCCCGAAGGCTCAGGTAAAGGGATAACGGATCCACCATCTGGTGGTCGCCCAGCAGTTGCGGATTGTATGACCAAATCTCAATTTTGGCCGTCGCATTCTCCGCATCGCGGCAACCCGCGCAAACGCCGCGTTTCAGCAAATCTTGAAACGCCTCGTGCGTAATGGCATACGTTGGCAGGCGGTCGGCGGCGATCATGGTCCTCAGACTCAATGCGCTCATTCCCGCAAGCAATGCCGGAGGCCAGGGCTTTTCCCACTGAACCCAGCAGGTTTTTTTGACCGGCGAAGTCAGTTGTGGTTTGACCTGTTCCCAAAGCAAGCGTCCGTTGGTCTTGAAATCCAGAACCATGGAGCGGCCACTCCGGACGATTTTGCAAATTTCGGCGGCATCCAGTTGCCGCTTCACCTTCGTCATCATCATCGGGGAGTAATGAACTTTCCGGGCAATGTCTTTGAGCGAAATTCCCGCGAGCGTTCCGCGCAACAACTGGTGGAGCACCGTGCATTGGGCGGCGGGACTGAGGGTTTCTCGGCGCTTGGGGTCCGGTTGGGGAAACCTTTCCCGCAAATCAAGCACGCTGTTCGGGATGAATGTTTGACTGCCGGGAACGACGAAGGGAATGCCCATTTGAACCATTCGATTTCTGGCGTAGGAGGGAAGAATTGGCAGCACCAGAACGACCGGTTCGCCGAGCTTCAATTTAAGGGCCGCTTCATGCTTCGCGTATTCGCCGGGCGAACCGGTTTCCCAGCCTCCTGATTCCAGCGCCAACAGAAGCTTCCTTCCGAACAAACGCGCAGAGAAGATCGCGTACCGTTCACGGAGGAACAGCGGCAGTGCGGCAGCTTCCCCAGGAGCCAAATCGGGGCGTTCGCCGGACACCATCTCCAAATAGTTGAGCAGACGGTCTTTGAAGTTTGACATCACATCAATACACTATTTAAGCACGATACACTTGTCAAATATATCGTGCATAAAGTATGTATCATATTGTATCGCAGTAATTTTTGATTGCCGCCATGCAGAAAAAGATCAAAAACTCAGGTCTCAGTCCGGTAGCGGATCTGCAAAACCTTGGATGTTTCGTGCAGTCGGTCAGCCAGCGCCGTGGGTCGGATCACGGTCGCGTGTTGTCCCCAGCTCAAAACCCAGCGCTCGGCTTCCTCGATGCTGTTCAAGCGAAGACGCAAGCGGAGTTGGCGTTTGGGCAGTTCCATGATTTCCTGGCTGGCGTGCCAACGCCGGCCCCGGATCAAGTCCGCCGCCCACGAATCAAATTCGACGACGATCTCATAATCGTCCGTCCCCTTAAACACGTTGAAGCTGCCCTTCAGATATTCGCTCAGATTAAATTTTTTGGGGATGGTGAAGCGTTCGGTTGTGATCTCCGGTGATTTTAGCCGCACGAGGGCAAACGTGCGCATGGCCTGGCGTTTGACGTCGAAGGCGAACAGATACCAGTGGTTGTCCACACAGCCCAAGTGATACGGATGCACCAGTCGGCCTTGTGCCTTATCGGTATCCAGGTTCCGATATTGAAACTTCAAGACCCGCCGCTCCTTCAAAGCCCGGGTGAGGATTTCAAAGGTCTCCAGATCGTTGTCCTCCGGCGCGAACGGACGAAAGGACAGGGCTTCGTCCAGGTTGCTCAGCAGGTATTTGGCGGAGGTATCGAGCTGGCCGGTCAACCGCTTGAACGCCAGCGCCAGGGGATGTTCAAAGGGCGTGCCCCGGTATTGGGCAACGGCTTTGTGCGCCACCAGTAAGGCGAAAATCTCCGCCTCGGAGAAGGGCATCTGCGGAAATTGCTCCACGGGTTCGGTGTAATAATAGCCATTGCGATGGGTGTCGAACTCCATGGGCAGCATCAGCCGGTCGCGCATGAAATCCACATCGCGCATGATGGTGCGCAGGGACACCTCAAACTCCTCCGCCAGTTTGGTGCAATTCGGGAAGGCTTCCTCCCGCATCAAATTGTGGAACCGCATCATCCGTTCCCACGGGGGCCGGGAAAAAGCCTGATTTTTGGTCTTGGCCATGGTTTTTCCGCAGAGATTTTCCTCTTTTTGCCCCGTATGACACCAGATGTCAAATCTTCCTCGCAAAATAATTTTGGCCTATGTCCGCCATTGTCATACCCCCGGGTTTAGATTGCTCGCATGAAAACTGAATTCTTCCTCGATTATCCAACGATTCTCGCGAATCAAGCCCGCCCGGTTCACTTTGCCATCCGCTTTGCGGCGGAGGCGGCGGGCAATCCCCGGCCCCGGCCGGCGGCGTTTTGTGCGGTCCTGGACCGGAGCGGCTCAATGGCTGGTCCACCACTCGCTCATGCCAGGGAGGCGGCAAAGGTTGCGGTGCGCAACCTCCGGCCGGGTGACCGGTTCAGTCTCGTCATCTTTGATGACGAGGCTCGAACCGTCATTCCGCTGCAACCGGCCACCAACAAGCAGTCCTTTTACGACATCATTGACCGGATCACCGACGGCGGCAGCACCAATCTCACCGGCGGGTGGATGCTGGGACGCGATGAATTGCGCAAGGCCGAGACTGGCACCACCCGTCGTTTGCTATTGTTGAGCGACGGCCAACTCAATCACGGCATCGTGGAACCGGCGGCCGTGCGGCAGATCGTCGTGGCGGGCTTGGAGCAGGATGCGGTGCGCACGTCGTGCCTCGGTTTCGGTGACGAGTACAACGAAGACCTGATGGCCGAACTGGCCAGAGCCACCAACGGGCAGTTTTATGACGCTGATTCACCCGAGACCCTGCCGGCGATTTTTGCCGCCGAGCTGGAAGGCTTGCAGAAGCTTTCGGTTCAGAACCTGCGGGTGCGGATTCAGGCGCTGGATTTCTGTGAAAAGTATTCGCTGATGGGAGAATACCCCACGCTGGAGCTTCCTGACGGCAGGATGGAATTTGCCATCGGCGATCTGGTCAGCGAGGAAGAGCGCATCGTGTGTTTTGGGGTTCAGGCGTTGGCTCTGCCACTCATCAATGGAAAGCCGCCTTTTGACCTGAAAGGTGAGTCACTGCTGAGCGTCGAGGTATTGTGGGATGAAATCTTGGAACAAGGCGTGGTTTCGCGGGCTTTAACCCAGATGGTACGGATTCAAGCGACGCAAGACCCGGCGGAAGTCGTCGTTAACAGCGTCGTGGCCCCATGGATCAGCCTGCAAAAGGCGGGGGCAGCGGCGGCCGAGGTGAACAAGAAAATGGATCTGGGGCAAATCAACGAGGCCGTGCAGGTACTGGATAGAACCATTCGGGAGCTGAGCCAATACGGCGAGCGCGGCGCCGAGGCAATCAAGGTGCTGAGCGACATGAAGGATAAGATCGCCAACGACGAGTGGACCATGCGGGAGCGAAAGTCGGCACGCTATTGCTGTGCGAGTTACTTGAGGATGAGTTCGGAGGAACATTGGTCCGGCAGTGCACCGGCTCCGAGTTTCAAAAAGAAAGCATCCAAATCCGGCACCCCGCCCAAGACTCCATGAAAAAGGATCGTCTCTCCAGCGGGACTTGCGGCTGCGGGCAGTCTCTTGATTGCCCGCAAAGCCAGCCGGAAGCAGCCGGTGCATTGGTGAATCCACAACCCTGCCTGTCACTCGCCCCCAGCCCCGAGGAACAGGAACATTTGAATGCACAGGCGGAGCTAAGAGGTTTCAAGGAGGCGGTGGAAGACCGGCCAGATTCGGCCTGGGCATGGTATCAATATGGCGATGCGCTGCTGGGGTTGCGCCGGCCGGCGGAAGCCCTCCCGGCCCTGCGCAAGGCGGTGGAGCTGTCCCCGGCAACGGCGCTGTATCACTATGACCTCGGCCTGGCATTGTTCGACTTGGAACAAAACGAGGCTGCCGCCGCGGAATTTTCGGGGATTGTGGCGAGCGATCCCCAGCTCAAATGCGGCGCGTCAAACCTGGTCTTGTCCGCTATGACGAATTTGGCGCTCGGGCAGGAGAAACGGGGTCAACGTGACGAGGCGGTTGAGACCTTGCTGCCGGCGGCGGAAACGGCTGCCAGCATTCTGTTCAACTTGGGTTTTCTGCATTTTCGCGCCAAACGGTACGACGCCGCCCTGCCGTTCGCACACGCGGCGTACATTCTGAAACCCAACAACGAGGACATCGTGCATCAATACGGCGCGATTTTAAGCGAACTGAACCGGCCCAAGGAGGCAGTCAAATTGCTTAAACTGGCGACAGAACTGGAGCCTCATTGCGCCGGGGCGTGGTATGACCTGGGATTGGCGCAGGCCCGGTTAAAACACCGGAAGGTGGCGCGACTATGTTTCTCAAAATCCCTGGAACTGCGGCCGGGATGTGCGTGGTCGTATTACGATCTGGCCTGTTTGGATGCGCTGGAGGGCCGGCGCGATGCGGCGTTTGAGAACCTGATGCAGGCGGTCGCGTGCGGTTTCCGAAACCTGTTGCACATGCGGCGGGATGCCGACCTGCGCTCCCTGCGCCGGGACGCCCGCTGGAAGACATTGATCAAGCACATCGGAGACCTGGAATATGCCAACAATTAAGGTGAAACGGAGCCGCCTAAGAATTGCTTTTAAGCCTACGTCTACGAATGTCATACCCCATGTGTTAAGCTGACGGCAAACATGAAAAAGCGTATGAAACAGAACGAAAATGACAGCGAGAAGACGGAAGCCGATGTGCTGGCGATCTTTACCCAGTACCAGGACAGCCTCAAATGGAAGTACCGTCCTTCCGCTGAACGCCCTGTCATCTACTGCGGGTTCAATGGTGATGATGCCCACTGGGATTTCAATGTCACCATCCGCCAGCATAGCCCGGGCGTGTTCTTCGCGGGCGTCAACTCGTCCATCCCCATCAAAGCACGGCCCGAACGGCGCGCGGCCATGGCGGAACTGCTCACCCGCCTCAATTTTTCCCTGAATCATGGCTGCTGGGAAATGGACTACCAGGAAGGTGACATCTGGTTTCGCACCAGCCTGGCATTGCCGGCGGCCGAAATCACCCCCAATGCCGTCGAGTACCTGATCCGCTCCAATCTGTCCATTGTGGATGAAAACATTTGCCGCATTGCCGCCGTGCTGTATTCCAATACAACCCCGGCCGATGCCATGAAACCACGGCAGGAACCGCAGGAGGTCAAATCTGAACCGCGGTTTGAAATGAATTGAGGCGCACATCGCCCTGAAGAAATGACTTCCCCACAACCAAAGGCAAAATGCTGGCACTCAATCCTTGATGGGCCTGGGGGATTTGGGCATTCTCAAAAACATTCATCGGTTCCACGTTGGCGGGTTTAAGAATTATGAAAATCTGGTTTGGACTCAACTTGGATGGATATCAGGCACCGAAGGGAAAGACTGCCTTCGATGAGCTTACCTGCGGCCCTCGCGGACTGCTGCAAGTTCTGGAAACGCGCCTGGGCCTGCGGACATCGCCAGTTTCCTCCTTCAAACGCCTGCTCCTATTTCGCCAGGCAGTATTGGAAGCAGTCAAACAGCCCGTTTTCTTTCAGGAATCCGCCAAATGCGATAATTTGGCCACGGCGCGCGTGTTGCTGAGTTGGCGGGATGGCCTGATCGAAGCGGGCTGGGATGGCAAGTCTGCGAAAACAGACCCGCAAAGGGTGAGGGAGCTGGCGGCATTGGAAGTGATCGTCAGGAAATCAGTCAGTCCAGGGGATGCCGACCGGTTGGCGGCGGTGCATCACGAACTGAAAACAGGCAATGCCGGTGACATCCAACTGGAGGTCTTGGACTGCAGGGAACACCTGCCGCAGCTATGGCAACAAGTTTGCGACCAACTCCAGGCGAATTATCCCAAAGATACCAAAGGGGCGCAAAAGACAGTTGCCGATGAAAGAACCGACCTGGGCAAGTACCAAGCTTGCCTTGCCGGACAACACGCTGGAAAGTTGACCCCGAAGAACGACGGTTCACTGCTGGTGCTGACGGCGCATTCGGAAATCACCTTGGCGCGAGCGGTCGCCCAAATCATCAACCACCGGGACCGGCAACAGGCCCTGACGTTGCTGGCTGGTTCGCAGTCCGCCATTCTGGACCAGGCATTGACCGCCGAAGATGAACCGCTGATTGGATTGCAACTTCGATCCTCGGCCAGGCCCATTCCCCAGCTTCTACTGCTGGCCTTGCGGCTGTGCTGGCTGCCGGTGGATCCCAGCGCCTTATTGGAGTTTCTCACCCACCCGGCCTGTCCCGTGGGCAGGCTCCTGCGCTCGCGATTAAGTGATGCCTTGGCCGGCTCGCCGGGCACAGGCGGCCCGCAATGGAACGAAGCCATCGAGGCGGCACGGGCTGCGGCCGAAGAAATCAAAGACAAAGAAGAGGCCAAATCCGCCCTGGAGAAGATTGACAAGGATCTGGAACGCTGGGTTTTGATCGAGCGATTTGATCCGGGAAAAGGGGCACCCGGAGCCAACCTGTCCGAACTCTGCATGAACCTGTCCCGCTGGGCATCCGCCCGTTCGGCCCAAACGGATTTGGACGAGGTTCAAGCCAGTCATTTCAAACTGTTGAGTTCCATCGCCTCGGACCTGGCGGAGGCGATAACAGAGCAGACCCGCGTAACCCGGTTGGAGTTGGAGAATCTGCTGAAAGAACTGTGTTCCACCGGCTGGGAAGGCGAAGTGTTGGAGCCGCAGTTGGGACATGTGCATTGCGCCCATCATCCGCACGCCGTGATTGCGCCGGTCGAGCAGGTTATTTGGTGGGATTTTTCGGAGTCGTCGGAAGGCAAACCAATTTATTGGAGCCAGGACGAACTCAAAGCATGGGAATCGCACGGAGCCCGGTTTATTGCACCGGAAGCACAGGCGGCATTCAAAGTGAAATCCTGGATGCGGCCTTTGTTGGCTGCCCGGAAACAACTGGTTTTGGTGCTGCCCAAGCAAAGTGGCGGTGAACCGGTACCGAGGCATCCCTTGTTTGCGCGGCTTTTGGCAGTGACGGAAGGCAACCCGGCGCGTCTGCCGATGCGCGACCTTGATCGGGAGCTATACCAACAAAAAGCCAGCGCCCCGCTGACCTTCACCACGCTGGGTCATCGTCCGCTGCCTGTGCCCCGGCGTTGGTGGAAATTGCCGGATGGAAAATGGCTGGGGCCGCGCAAAACTGAATCCTACTCCAGCCTCGACAAGTTCATCTATACCCCTTTCAACTGGGTGCTGACCTATCCGGCCAGATTGCAGCAAGGCCCGATGACGACGTTGAAACTGCGCCCGGATTCTGCCCTGAAAGGCACCTTGCTGCATCGCCTGCTGGATTTGCTGCTGGCTTCCGCGCAAATCAACTGGCTTACCTGTGCCCGACCGGCACTGGAACAGTGGTGCGACCAGCAGTGGCCGCTGCTTTTGGAGCAGGAAGGCGCCACCTTGCTCCTGCCCGGGAACCTGTCAGAGAAGCTGGCCCTGCTGGATCTGGCCAAGCGGTCCTTGTGGGAGCTGCTCCAGCAACTGCGCGCCGCCAAAGTCAAGGCGGCCAGAACCAACGTGGAGCTGAAAGCAGCTTCATTTATTGGTGGAGGACTCATCGGATACCTTGATCTGCTCGTGGAAAACCAAGCCGGCCGGAGCGCCGTGGTGGACCTCAAATTGGGCGGCATGAGCCGCCGGGAGGCAGAATTAGAAACCAACCGGCAGTTGCAATTGGCGGTTTACGGCTACCTTTACCAGCAACAATACAAGACGTGGCCGGAGTCGGCATTTTACATTCTTGGAAAACAACGGCTTCTGGCGCAGACGGACCAATACTTTCCGCAGGCAAAAATTGAGAGGCTGGCCGTGGACGCCGGCGGTTTGGAGAATTGCTGGGCGGATTTTGAAGTCATGTGGCGCTGGCGGCGGCAGCAACTCGATGCCGGCTGGATTGAGGTCACCACGACTGCGCTGCCCGAGGAGCCGAATCCAGCGTACCCTGACTCCACTGTGCCAAGGGAACACTGGCAATATGAGCCAGAGGAAATCCAATACAACGACTTCGACGCCTTGACCGGATGGAGGGCGGATCAATGAAATCCAACATCACATTCATCAGCGCCAGCGCCGGCAGCGGGAAAACGTACCGGGTCGTGGAAGAAATCCATAGCCGGCTGGCGGGTGGAACCTGCCGTCCGGGCGGACTGATTGCCACCACCTTCACGATCAAGGCGGCAGGCGAACTGAAGGACCGGCTGCGGCAGAAGTTGTACGGCAGCGGTCAGGGCCTTCTGGCCGAGCGCCTCAACGAAGCCGCCATTGGCACCGTCCACAGCGTCTGCCGTCAATTGCTGGAACGGTTCGCCTTCGATGCCGGCATTTCTCCCCGGATTGAGATCATCACCGACGAGCAGGTGACGGAATTGCTGTCGCTGGCCATCGAGGCAGCGGCCACCCCGGCAGTCATCCAGCGCCTGCAAACCGTTGCGGTTGCCCTGGGACAGAAGTCTGCTGACGGGGCTTTCCTCTGGCAGGGCCAAGTCCGGCGGCTCATCAGCTCGGCTCAAGCCAACGATTTCGAGCCCGCGCAATTGGCAGCCATGGCGAAGGACAGTAGCACCGAACTCATTGCTCTCCTGCCACCGGTCACGACAGAGGATTTGGATGCGCGGTTGAAGGCCGACTTGGAACAAGCGATCAAGAAAATCTCCGGAAATGGCGACACCACGGGGATGACGGCCGGATACTTGGAACTGCTAAAGGCCTCCCAACGGCACCTGGCCGACGGCAGCTTGACCTGGGGTGAATGGGTCAAACTTGGCAGCAGCGGCCCGGGAGCCAAGAGCAAGGCATTGGCCGCCGCCGTGAGTACAACCGCCAGCCGCTATGACAGTCACCCGCGTTTTCAGCGGCAACTGCAGGAATACATCCAGACCTTGTTTGACATCGCACGCCAGGCACTCGTCAAGTATGCCGAGCTCAAGAAGGCTCGCGGCTGCCTGGATTTTTCGGATCTGGAACAACTGGCTTATCACCTGTTGCGGGACCATCCCGGCATTATTGCCCAGTTGAAGCAGGATTTGGATTTGCTGGTGGTGGACGAGTTTCAAGACACCAGCCCCATCCAACTGGCGTTGTTCATGCAACTGGCCCAATGTGCGAAGCAAACCGTCTGGGTGGGCGATGTCAAACAGGCCATCTACGGTTTCCGGGACAGCGATCCTGTGCTGATTGATGCGGTCGTGCGCGCGGTCGAGAAGGCTGGTGGGTTGGCGAAGCCCTTGGGGACCTCGTACCGGTCGCTGCCGGACTTGGTGGCCTTGACCAATCACCTGTTCGTTCCCGCCTTTGCGGAATCCCTCTCGCTTCCGGAAAACCAGGTACGCTTGCAGGCCAACGGCGGTTCGTCCAAACCTCAAGTCCAGCAACCGGCAGTTGTGTTCCTGGAGATGTCGAGCGGCCTGTTCAACAAGGGCAACGGCAACCCGAAGAAACTGACCGTAGAGCAGTTTTGGATCACCCTGGCAGCGCAGGTGGCGAAGTGGTTTCAGACCGCCACTCCGTTGCAAGTCCGGGACCGGGCCACCGGCTCCTGGCGCGCGCTGGAGCCACGCGATGTGGCCGTTCTCTGCCGGAGAAATGACGATGCCGCGACCCTTGCAGCGGAGCTTTCGAGCCATGGGCTGAGCATAAACGTGGAACAGGCGGGGTTGTTCGGCACCCCGGAAGTCCGCTTTGTCCTAGCCTGTTTGCGCCGCTTGGCTGACCCCAAGGATACGCTGGCCACAGCAGAAATCATCGCCTTGAGCGGTAGCCTGGCGCCCGAGGCTTGGTTGGGCCAACGGCTGGAATATGTCGCATCGCTCAAGAGGGATGAGGGCTGGTGTCCAGACGAATGGGGCACAGCCGCGCCACACCAACACCGCGTCATTGCTGCTTTGGAGACTGCCCGCGCCAAACTGAGTGTGCTGACCCCGGCGGAAGCGCTCGATCTGGCCGCCTCGTTGGCGGAGGCACCGGCAGTGGTCTCAGGATGGGGACACACCCAGGGCCAGGCCTCGCAGCGCCGCGCCAATCTCGAAGCTTTGCGCGTCCTCTGCCGTAAATATGAGGAAAATTGCGCCGCCACATTGCGACCGGCCACCATCGCCGGTTTCTTCTGGTGGTGCGACGACATGGCCGGGGCAGACGCCAAAGGGCTGGACCCGGAGGCCAATGCCATCAACGTCGGGACCTACCACGGAGCGAAGGGATTGGAATGGCCGGTGGTCGTGTGCACCGGTTTGGCGACCGAGCCAAGGCCCAAGGTCTGGGACATTGTAGTTGAACCTGCAAATCTTGACCTGCCATTTGATATCAAGCAGCCGTTGGGCAATCGGCGCATTCGATTTTGGCCCTGGCCATTTGGGCTGTTGAGAAGCGGGATCCCTCTGGATACCAAGTGCGGCCGACAGTGCCATTGGCCAGCGGGCACAACGACAGGCGTCACAGGAAGAATTGCGACTGTTGTATGTCGGCCTGACTCGCGCCCGGGATCGTCTGGTGCTGGCGTGGGATGCGGCACAGCCCCAAGCTTGGCTGGACAGCCTCAAGGCACCATGGCTAAAGCCGGGCGAATCTGGCATCAAACTGCCGGATAAAACCACCCTGCCGGCTGACCATGTGAATGCACAACCGCCCACCACAGCGCCGACAAGCGTGCCGGCGAAGGAATATGCCTGGTACCCGGCGGCCAAAGCCAGCACGCAGAAGCTCGCTGCTCGATTTGGTGCCATCCCACCAATCGCCGATTGCGAACTTGGGAATCCGGAACATCGTGGAACTTGGCGCCCGGTTGCCGCTGAAAAATCATTGTGATGAAGCAAGTCTGGGTGATGCTCTCCACGCTATTCTCGCCGCCGAAATGATTCAGCCGGGGAGATCGCGGGCGGAACGGGGGACAGTTGCGGCGAGGATTCTGGCGGGTTTCAACCTCCAATCCGTCGTCGAGGTAACGGATGCCTTGGCCATGGTGGACCGATTCCAGAAACATGTAACCGAGCAGTTGCAACCCAAGTCGGTGCTCGTGGAAACACCGTTTGAATATGTGAACGAAGCCGGCCAGCGAGTCGCAGGATTTATGGACTTGCTGTTGGAGACAGAGAAGGGGTGGGTGCTGGTGGACCACAAGAGTTTTCCCGGCCCCCGCAAGGAATGGGAGGCCAAGGCACTCAGCTACAGCGGCCAGTTGAATTTCTATCGGCAAGCTCTTGCTAAGAATGGCCGGACTTGCCTAGGACTATGGATTCATTTTGCCGTGGGAGGTGGACTGGTGGAATTCAGCGATAATCCATAAAATCAAAACACCATGGGTTCACTAGCAACAGATCTGTTTCGCGAAATACGCCCCGGACTATTTCGAATTCTGGGCGGCAGGAATGCCGCGGCCTACATTGACGTGCTCGATTCCTTGGAGAGGGAATCATCCCAACGGCACGATGGGATGAGCCGCGAGGAGGCCTTGAACATCGTTGGTGAGGTTTTATCGCGATACCCCGAATTCAGCCCGGACACACTCGAACAGCAAAACGATTCACCTTGCGACTTTGCCAGCCTGCCGCCACGGGAACGGGCACGGCGTGTGCTGGATTATCTGGCCCGGAAGGACGTGAACTGGATCGAGGACATCCAACTCCCGGATTGGCAGCGGCGAATTCGTTTCGATGCCCATGGAGCCACGCTGCTCGACGCCCTGCGGCGGATTGCCATGCCGGACGCCGCCGTCTTCACCGACCCATTCGTCGGGGTCTGCGCCACCTTGGCGAATGTGGACGCTTTCGCGAAGGAACCGTTCACGCATTTGGAAAACTGTCTCAAGGGGGCCGCTCTCGGGTTGCGCGAACTCCAAGGCGTGGGCAAGAGCATTGAACGGTTCATTCAGCGGCAGCTTGAGGCGCGCACGCTGGGGGAGAGCTACGCGGTTGTGTTCGACCAGTATGCCGAGCAAGTTGGTCACGAATGTTACACTGGCCTGATTCGTGCGCAATTACCCGCCCGTCTGGATGCTGCCAAGGAACGCATCCGCCAGATTATCGGCGACACAGACTTGCTCCACAGGATGCAGGCGGAAGTCATGCGCCGGGAGAACTCTGAGGCGGCTCCAGCGATGGCCCGGGTTCGCAATCATCTTCAAGACCTCGAAGAGAAGCTCGATTTTGTCCAGCCGCTGGCCGACGAGATTGACCATCGTACGGCCGAATTCACCCGGCGTTCCCTGGCGCGGTCGCGCTATTTGCAGGAAATCGTGGGTGAACGGCGCGGCCAGATCAAAGCCTTCTTTGAAAAGATCAACCAGTCATTCCCTGGACGACGATTGGTGGATTTGGCGGGGCTGGTGGATTTACCGCCGCTTCGCCTGCCGGATGCCAAATTGCTCGCCGGCCGGGATTCTCTCTACGATCCGCCACGGAGGCGAACTCTTGAAGAGAATGCACCGGTGGATGATGACGTTAGCGAGGCCATGATGGACTCGGCCAAAGCCCAACTGGGCGGAGCCATGCGCAATTCGCTGACTGTGGCCCGGGCCAATCGGTTCGTGGCCCAATTGCCAGGCGGCAAAGGCGCCCGACTTGCCAGCCATGATCTGCCAATCCGAAATGAAGATGACTTGGATGATGTCATTGCGATGTTGCTTCATGCCGAATCCTCGGAATCCCGATACCGCGTTGAAGTGCCTTCCGTTCGGGATGATGCCGCACCGCCCGAAAAGGACCACAAACTGACATACCGCATAGACCGCTTTTTCGTCATCAAAAAATGAATATGGAACTCAATCCGCCCGCCCAGGCCAAACTCTTACAGGTCCCGGATGCCGATCGCAATCGGCTTGGCGAGGCTTTGCAATCCTTGCTGGCCCACGGATCAATTCTCGGCCTTGATCCAGGCAGTGGCGATCTCTATGGGTGGTGCCGGCAAAACTTTGAATGGGTTCGGGAGACGGCAGCCCTCACCGGCTTGGACGTTCGGATGGAACACGAAAGCCGGCTGATTCAGGCCGTGCCCGAAAAGGCTGCGTTGACACTAAATCTACGACAAGACGCAACCATCGTGCTGCTCGCCCTCTGGTATGAATATGACACGCAGGTCCGAGATCAGGGCGCGGCGCAAGTGTGGTTGTCGGTCGAGCAATTGAATCAACTGCTGAAAGAGAAACTGCTTCCAGATTTGAAAAGCCAACCCAGTTTCGGCCGGATGCTGGAAATCCTGCGCCAGGCCCAGCGTTTTAACCTGATCCGGTTTGAAACCGCCCAGCCTTTTGAACAATCGCGTATCGAGGTGCTCAAGACGCTGCCCCGGGTCATCCAGTTCAACGAACTGGCTGAGTGGGTGCGTGTGGCTGAGACGCATAAGCATCCTGAAGCGGTGGCGGGTGAAACCGGAGAGGACGTCACCGAAGTCGAGGAAACCGAATCATGAGCCGCGCGATCACACTGACCCGTATTCACGCCATCAACTGGTATGGCTACAATGATTCCTTACCCGTGGAGGGCAACCTGTTGCTGGCTGGCGTCACCGGCTCGGGCAAATCGGTATTGATGGATCTGTTGATGACCGTGCTCGTGGGCACGGATGCCGCCCACCACCATTTCAACCGTTCCGCCACCGGCGGCCAATCCGATCGCACCCTCAAGAGCTACTGTTTGCTGGATACGAAGCGGGAAGAGAATGGAGTGCCGCAATATCTCCGGCCTGCGGCCATCACTTATATTGCGCTCGAATTCACCTGGCCACGCAAGGCCGGCGAAGAGGAACGGATGGAAACCTGGGGGCTGCGGATTGAGTTCCGCAATACGGCGGAAAATCAAGGGCATATCAAACCGTTCGTGGTCGATGGCTCTCTGGCGAAGTCCGATTTCCTGGACGCGGAACGACGGCCGCTGGAGTCGGCGGAGTTCAAGCACCTCGTCGAGAAGACCCGGGATGGCCGGCTGTTCGAGACGCAAGACCAATATTTGCGGGATATGGCCAACGACCAGCACCTGAATTTCAACCGGGCCGTGCTAAGCATGCTCCTGCCGCAGGCGATGTCGTTCACCAACCTCAAAAGTTTCGACGAGTTCTGCCGGCGGTTCATCCTCCCGGATGACAAGTTAAATGTCATGGATGTCGTCGCCAGCTATCGCAACTTCAAGGCTTACGAAAGTGACCTGCGTGCCCTTTTCGACCAGCAAACCCGTCTGGAGAGTATTCGATGCTTCCACCGCGAACATGCCAACGCCGCCCGCGACCGGGTGGTCGCCCGCTGGCTCGCGGCGGAGTTGCACCATCTTTACGTGGTGGCACAGGCCGGCGAACTGGACGCGAATCTGAAAAAAGAAAGGGCTGCGTTCGCTAACGAGGAGGCCCGAATTGTCGCGTTGGACAGCCTAATCGGTGAGCGCAAGGGGGAGATAACTCGCGAAATGGCCGCTCTGAAGGAAATGCCCGGTGGTGCGCTGTACCTGGAACTCAAGGAACAGGTGAGAAAGTTGGCGAGCGAAACGATTCGGCTCCAAGAAATCGGTACCACAGTGGATTCAGCGCTGAGGAATCGCGTTCAAAAAGCGCGCCAATGGCTCAAGGAAGTGGCCTCGGCCCCACTGGACGAGGCCATGCCGTCAGCCGCCATGGAGGAAGCAATCAAGAAACTTGAGTCCTGCGCAGTTGAGCAAACCGAGACCGCATTGGCCGGTGTGGCAAGTGAGGCGGAGCAACTTAAAGCCGCTTTGAGCCGGGCCATCCGCCCATCCTCGCAAGAACTGGCGGGAATCCGGGAGCGCAAGGGCCGGTTGAGTGAAGAAATTGTACTCTTGGAACGAGGACAGCTTCCCTTCCCAACGACGGTGCTGAACTCGCTTAACCAGAATTTGCCAGCCGAAGGCCGCATCCCTCCGGCACAGCCGCTATGCAAACTGTGTGAAGTCACCGATGAGGAGTGGCGGCCAGCCATCGAGGTGGCCTTTTCCCGCAAGTTTGCCGTCGTGGTGAGCGAGGCAAATTACCCTGCGGCGCTCAAACTTTACCATGCGGTGAAGAACGACTCGCCTCAAGAGTCACTGGTGCATCCGGCCAAGGCTTTGAAGTTGGAACGGCCGGTCAAGTCCGGGTCGCTGGCGGAGAAATTTCGCACTGAACACCCGGTGGCCCGTGCCATCATCAGCCACCTGTTTGGTGATTTGATTTGTGTTCAGCGAATGGAAGATCTGGCCAATCATGATTTCGCCATCCTGAAGGACGGTTTCATGTCGCGGGGTGCGTTCACCGAACGCCGGAGGCATTATGACGGCATGCCTTTTGTTGGTCTGCGCGGCCTGGAAAAACAACTCGCACTCAAGCAAGCGGAATGGAAGGAGTTGGATGCGCAGGATCGGCGGCTTGCGCCCGTGGTGACAGCGGTGCTGACCATCTGCGAGCGGGCTGCCGATTTCATCCCTCCTCACACCTCCATTTTGGGCGATCTGCGCGAAGCTCAACGGCTGCCGAATCTCTTGAAGGAACTGGAACAGACGCGCGCCAAATTGAACTCGATTGATCGGGGCAGCTTCGAGGAAAAGGAAAGACAACTTTCGGCACTCAACCATGAATTGGAGTCTTGGGGAAAAGAACAGCGACAGTTGCTCCAAAGCCAAAAGCGCGGAGAGATCAAGCGGCTGGAAACTGAATTTAGCACAGCGAAGGAGAAAGTTGCTGCTGCGCTGCGCGCCTTTGAACGAGTGAAGCAGGAAAGCGGAGACATCTCTATTCATGCCGCCCGGCTCAACGAATGGAAAGCCGAGGTTTTGGCCGCCCTGCCAGCACTGGATGCGGCAGCCCGCGAATTTGAGCGGCTCGAATTGAAGGCTGAGACAACTGCCACCCAAAACTGGGAGCGTTTGGTTGCCGCCCGGCGGGAACTGGCGATGGTCTATCGCAAATTTGAGGATCTGGCGCCTGACAATCCGTCCAATGAACCTTGGGCCAAGTTGCTTGACCAGATTGCCGAAGCCAACATTCCAGAATACAAAACCAAGGCGGAGGCTGAGCGCAAACGGTGGGAACAACTGTTCCGCAGCAATGTCCTTCAGCGGATGGATCAGGCATTGCGCCGGGTGAATGAAACCATCGCGCTACTGAACAGCCACCTGAAGCAGCCCATCGGCAACGACCGCTACCAGATTGAGCGGCGCCAGAATCCTGACTTTCACCTATATCGCCAGTTGATTGACCTCAACTCCCAGTTTCAAGACGATGGCCTATTTTACCAGGCGGTGCAGGGCTCGCTTCAAGAGGCCCTGGATCATTTCTTGAACATTTTGACGAACGAGCAGAGCAGCGCCGAGGCTGCGCATCTTTTGGATTATCGCCAATACTTCGATTACGACTTGCTCGTGTGGGACGAACGCGACGCACAGGCCAAGCCGGTGAGTGTGGACAAGCAAAGCGGCAAGATGAGCGGTGGCGAGAATCAGTCGCCCTATTTTGTGGCCATCCTGGCCAGCTATCTCCGCGCCTACAAACGTCACGAAAGCCGCTGGAAAGATCCATCGCTCGCCTTGGTGCCCATTGATGAGGCGTTCTCGAAAATGGATACCGGGCGTATCAAAGATTGCATCGAGGCCATTCGTGATCTGGATCTGCAAGGCGCTTTTTCCATGAGCACTGGCAATGTCCCGACGGCCTTTAGCCTGTGCCAGCAATTGATCGTGGTCTCCCGCCATGAGGAGCGCCGGGGAAATCGCCCGTACATCCGCAACGTCCCGGTGACCATTCTCCGGGATTCCGAGGAAGGTCAGGAATGGATGCAGGAACACGCCTGATCATTTTCCTATGAATTCACCCGTTTTTCTCGCGTTGGCCCGCCTCTACTCGGAGTCCAAGGCAGGCCGCACCGGGTCGGGGCAGCGCGACTTTCTGGTGGATTTGAAAAAACTGCTGGCCGTCTGCAATTGTGAAGATGGCGACGACCGTGAAACGGCAATCCGCCAACTCCGGGAACAAAATGGCAAGCTGCTGCAACTCGAAGGCCCGCGCCGGGACAGGGACATCATTCACCAGGTTCGTTTTCCTATTGCGAATGAAGCCGGTCTGTTTGCCCTCTTGAACCAGCCTTCGCCCACGGAGCGCCGTCATCGGCTGGCAGACCAATTTGCCGCGGCGACCAAGGTGGAGGTTCCGGATCGCTGGCGCGCTGGTTGGGAAAAATACTGCACCGGACTGCAGCAGGCCGCCCTCCAGGGCGCCGCCCTCTCGCCGTTTTCCAGAGAGGATCTTGAGGCCAACGCCGAGTTGTTGGGTCTAGTCCCCAAGCTGTTGATGTGGCATGGCCAAGGCGGAGAATCTCTCCTGCGATTTGCCAGTTGTGTGCTGATGGGAAATTCCAAGCGGCTTGGCGAGCTTGCCGCCGAGAATGAGGCTGGCAAGCTTTGCGGCAAGCTGGGATTGATTCTCGAACAAGTGACCGACGGTCAGTTCGGCTCACTGGAAGATCTTGGCATCCTGCAAGTCCCGCGCTTTGCACTTGTGCATGGGCCGCTTCGTCTGCAATTGGACAATGACTGGCTGAATCTGGGGCTGCTGCAAGGTCCTTGTCGCCTTTCCGAAACAGACATCCTTCGCGCCACACAGGTTGAATCTCCGGCACGCCGCTGTCTCACTGTGGAAAACGAAACCAGTTTCCACGAACTGGCCAAACTGAGTTCCGGCGAATTGCTGATTTGCACCAGTTATCCAGGCTCGGCGACGCTCGCCTTGTTGCAAAAGCTGCCCGCCGCATTGGAATTTTGGCATTTTGGTGACAGTGACCCTGAAGGTTTCGATATCCTGCGCGACTTGCGCACTCGAAGTGGTCGCCCCTTCCAATCGCTTTTCATGGAATGGCGACCGTCTGCCTCTGGCCCGGTGCTTGATCTTGGAAACCGGCGATTGATCGAACGGCTTTTGGAATCACCCCTCATGAGGCCCGAACACGAACTTTTGCGGCGGATGTTGCAAGCTGGGGACAAGGGCAGCTTTGAACAAGAATCACTTGGGCGACCAACCGCACGAACCTGGCCGTTTTATGTGCCGACACAAACGCTGGCGTTCCAACAGCCTATCTGATAATAACTTGCGCATCCTGAGTGACGAAACTTTATGAACACGGGAACATTGGCTCCGGGAGCACGAATTATCGTGCGCGATGCTGAATGGCTGGTGCGCCGGGTTGACCGCACATCAACTGGCAGCCAGGCACTCTCCGTGGTCGGCTTGTCTGAACTGGTAAAGGAAAAGGAGGCGGTTTTTCTTCAAGACATCGAAATCCAGAACGGCAATGGCATTGAGGTTCTCGATCCTTCTGAAACCAAACTCGTCCCCGACACCTCGTCGTCCTTCCGTGATTCGCTGCTTTACGTCGAGAGCCTGCTGCGGCAAACGCCGCCCACCGACAATAAGCTGTACAGCGGTCAAAATGGCGCAGTGGATGCCGTGCCATATCAGCTCGATCCCGCCATCCAGGCTTTGCAGCAACCGCGCCAGCGCATCCTGTTGGCCGACGCGGTCGGTCTCGGAAAAACCATCGAAGCCGGCATTATCCTGAGTGAACTCATCCGGCGCGGCCGGGGCAAACGCATCCTCGTCTGCACGGTGAAAAGCATGCTCACGCAGTTTCAAAAGGAACTCTGGGCACGGTTCACCATTCCGCTCGTCCGCCTAGACTCGGTGGGTATTCAACGCATCCGCAACCGCATCCCGACCAACCACAACCCATTTTATTATTACGACAAGACCATCATCTCGATAGACACACTGAAGCAGGACGCGGAATATCGCACCTACCTGGAGCGCAGCTATTGGGACATCATCGTCATTGATGAGGCGCACAACGTGGCCGAGCGCGGCACAAATTCAATGCGTTCGAAGCTCGCCAAGCTGCTGTCCTCCCGTTCGGACACGCTCATCATGCTTTCGGCCACACCGCACGACGGCAAAGCGAAGTCCTTTGCCAGTCTGATGAACATGTTGAATCCCACGGCTATCGCAAATCCGGAGGATTACGGGCCGGAGGACATCAAGGGACTGTTCATTCGTCGCTTCAAGAAGGACATCAAAGACCAGGTTGCGGCCTCATTTCAGGAGCGCATCATCCGCATCGCCAAGCCCCAGGCAACCGCCGCTGAAGAGAAAGTGTTCGAGTTGTTTACCGACATCAAGTTCACGCGGCTCGACCAAAAGCGCACGGCAGGCGACCTTTTCAAGACGACTCTGGAGAAATCTCTGTTTTCCAGCCCGTCTGCGTGTCTCCAGACCATTCACAACCGCGTGAATCGTTTGCAAAAGGAGGACCCAAAGGGTTTCGCGGCTGACATTCATTCGCTGGAAGCTCTGGCGCTCGAACTCCGAAAGATCACTCCCGCCGACTTCGATAAGTATCAAGAACTCCTCCACGTTATTCGCGATGGAAAACCCGGCTTCGGCTGGAACGGAAGTGATCCCAAGGACCGCCTCGTCATATTTACCGAGCGCATTGAGACGCTGAAGTTCCTCCATGAAAATCTAAAGCGCGATCTCAAGCTCAACGAAAAACAGGTCGAGACGCTGCACGGCACGATGGACGACATTGAACAGCAGTCGGTGGTTGAGGAATTCGGCAATGGAGGTTCGCCTGTCCGGCTACTCATCGCTTCGGACGTTGCCTCTGAGGGCATCAACTTGCACTACCTCTCCCATCGGATGATCCACTTTGATATCCCGTGGTCACTGATGGTTTTCCAGCAACGGAACGGACGTATTGACCGTTACGGCCAAGAGCAGCAGCCACAAATCGTTTACCTCGCCACCCAAAGCACGAATCCGAAGATCAAGGGCGACACTCGCATTCTGGAACTCCTCATCCAGAAGGACGAGCAGGCCGCCAAGAATGTCGGCGATCCCTCTGTGTTCATGGGCGTCTATGATATTGCAGAAGAGGAGAAGCTCACCGCCCGAGCCATCGAAACCGGCCAGTCGGTCGAGCAATTTGAGAAGAGTCTCCAGGCAAAGCCCGTGGATCTCTTGGCCCTGTTGATGGGTGATCAAGCCACACCCACAGGCCAAACGGCGACTTCAGCCAAAGCCGCCATGCCGAGCCTGTATGCCAACGATTTCCAGTTCTTCAAGGAAGCGATTGATTTCATTCGCCGTGACCAGCCGGTGCAGGTCGAGTTCGACGCGGAGAAGCAGTTTATCACGCTCACTGCGCCGAAGGAATTGCGGCATCGCCTTCAATTCCTCCCGCGCGAAATCCTGCCAGAGGACGGCCAGTTCGCCCTCACGACCGATCGTGCTCTTATCCAGAAGGAGATTAAGCGTTGCCGGACAAACTCTCGAACAGACCAAGAGGATGAGTTGAAACGCGAAAAGCAAAGATGGCCGGAAATGACCTTGCTCTGGGAGCAGCATCCCATTCTGAATTGGGTGAACGACAAGGTTGTTGCCGCGTTTGGGCGGCATGAAGCACCGGTCCTCAGCCTCGCCGGCTGCCTCAAACCGGATGAAGCCATTTTTCTCGTTTCCGGCCTGATTCCCAATCTCAAGAGCCACCCGCTCATCCATCGGTGGTTCGGTTTGCGCTTCCGGAATGGCAAGTTTGCCGACGTGCTGGAATTCGCCGACGTGCTGAAGTACACGCGTCTGCACGAGAAGCGCTATCCGAATGCAAATCGGCCCATTGACCTCATCGCCTTCAAGGAACTCCTGCCAGCCGTGGTGGCCAAGGCCCGCGAGCGCATGAGCCAGTGCCGGGCCGAATACGTTGAGCGCATCACGCCGCAACTCAGCGAGCACACCGCCCGCTTGAACGAACTTCGCAACAAGCGCTTTGACCAGCTCGAACTCCGTTTCGCCAGCGAGGTGCAACTCAGTCCCCGACAGCTCAACAAAAAGGAACGCGAGCGCCGGGAGATCGAGAAGATTTTTAACGAGTGGCAGACGTGGGTTGTGGACACCATGAAGACCGAGGACAATCCCTACATCCGGATCGTCGCGGTGCTCAAGGGGGAAGGATGAGGGATGAATTATGAATGATGAAAGGCAAGACTTGCGCGAGCGGACCAAGAGTTTCGCCCTGCGAATCATAACACTTTATTGCACCCTTGGAGGCGGTACGTTGCCTCAGACCCTGGGCAAGCAAGTTTTGCGTTCGGGAACTTCCGTTGGCGCAAATTATCGCGAAGCCTATCGAGCCCGGTCCAAGGCGGAGTTTGTTTCCAAGGTGGGCGACTGTCTTAAAGAGCTGGAGGAAACGGCTTATTGGCTGGAACTACTGGTTGATAGCAAAGTGGTCGGTCAGAATAAGCTCGCCTCGCTGCTAGATGAAACCAACCAACTACTGGCGATTTTCACCACGATCTCAAAGAAATCCAAAGCCACCGATTCATAATTCATCCCTCATAATTCATCCCTTCTGTGAACCTCACCGGCATCAGCAACGAGAACGAGTTCTACACGCACCATTATTTGAGTGCGATCCTGGAGAACGACCTCAAGGAACTCTTTACCAAATGGTCCGCGCAAGAGGAGCAATCCGCAATCGCCGGCCAGCCGGCCACCTGGCGGCCGCCCTACACCAAGCTCGGCGGGCTTTCCAAGCTATATTTCGTCCTCCGCAATCGCCTGGAGAAAACCACTCAGGCCGCTGCCATCAAGGAGGCCCAGCACGAATTCTTCGCTGCTCTGCTCGACGCCCTTGGCTTCAATTTTGCGGCCGAACTGAAGCCGCTCGACGAAGGCGCAATTCCCATTCTCGGTGAAATCAAAAAGAAATCCGGCGCTCCTGATCTGTGGATTCTCGAAACCATCAGCCCCGTCGAGGAAGCCAGCGACCCGCTCGAACTCAATCTCCATGCCTGCCAATACCAGGCCGAAGGCTTTCCACTCGTCGAGGAAAAAGACCGTCTTCTCGACACGCCTGTTTCAGAGCTCATCACCACGCACATTTTCGCCCAGGCTGAACCGCCGCGCTGGTTGCTGGTGCTGAATTTCCACTCGCTTGTCCTCATTGACCGCTCGAAGTGGAACGAGAAGCGTTTCCTCCGTTTTGACTTTTCCGAGATCCTGTCACGCAAGGAAGCTTCCACGCTCAAAGCGATGGCCGCACTGCTGCATCGCGACAGTCTCTGCCCCGACGATGGCTCGCCGCTGCTCGACACCTTGGACGAGAATTCCCACAAGCACGCTTTCGAAGTTTCCGAGGACCTGAAATATTCCGTCCGTGAAGCCATCGAATTGCTCGGCAACGAAGCCGTCTGGTTTCTCCGCACCCAACGCAAGAAGGGGGTCTTCGGCGAAAGCGAGACTGCCGAGAAGCTCGACCCTAGCCAACTCACGCGCGAATCCCTCCGCTACCTCTACCGCCTGCTCTTTGTGCTTTATTTGGAAGCCCGGCCCGAACTTGGCTACGCACCCATCCGCAAGAGCGAACAATACGCCAAGGGCTACAGCCTTGAATCCCTGCGCGACCTCGAACTCGTTCCACTCACCTCCGACGAGTCTCGCAACGGCTATTTCATCAACGAATCGCTCCGCATCTTGTTCACGATCATTTTCGATGGCTTCAACCAGCGAGCCGAGAAGACCGAAATGTTTCACACAGGAGTGGATGCATTCTCATTGGCTCCTCTCAAGAGCCACCTGTTCGACCCTGCGCGCACGCCGTTGCTGGAGAAAGTCCGGTTCCGCAACAGCGTCCTGCAACAGGTCATTCAGCTCCTCTCCCTGTCGCGCCCGAAGATTGGCCAGCACCTGCGCGGACGCATCAGCTATGCGCAACTCGGCATCAACCAACTCGGCGCGGTTTACGAAGGCCTGCTCTCCTACACCGGCTTCTTCGCCCAGACCGACCTCTACGAGGTCAAACGCCCTGACCAAGAATACAACGAGCTCGAAGCCGCCTTCTTCGTCACGGGTGAGGATTTGCCGAAATACGAGGAGAACGAAAAAGTCTTCAACGCCGACGGCACCCTCAAGAAATATGACAAGGGCACGTTCATCTATCGCCTCGCCGGTCGCAACCGCGAGAAATCCGCCTCCTACTACACGCCTGAAGTCCTGACCAAGTGCCTCGTGAAATATGCCCTGAAGGAACTTCTGGGTGAACCGGATCGCGGCGTTATGCCAAGTCGAGGTTTGCCCGCCGCTTCAGTCCCCGCAACGCCAGACGGTACGGATTCCTCCGCACCTTCCGTCACTTCCGAGGCGAAGCGGGCTGAAGCCCGCGCTCCTCTGAAAGCCGACGAGATCCTCCACCTCACCGTCTGCGAGATGGCCCTCGGCAGCGGCGCATTCGCCAACGAAGCCATCAATCAGCTCACCGAAGCCTACCTCGATCGCAAGCAGCGCGAGACTGGCCGCATCATCCCGCACGACCAATACGCCACCGAGAGGCAGAAGGTGAAGATGTTCATCGCCGACAACAATGTCTTCGGCGTGGATTTGAATCCGGTCGCCGTGGAACTGGCGGAAATCTCGCTTTGGCTGAACACCATTTATGACGGCGCGCATGTCCCGTGGTTCGGGATGCAACTCATCGCGGGCAATTCCCTCATCGGTGCGCGCCGTCAGGTTTTCCCTGCTAGCCGAGTCATCAAACAAAAAAGCGGCCAGCCCTCCTTCCTCGACCTCGTCCCCGACCGCCGCCCGCTCAAGGTCGAGCAGTCTGGCGACAAGCTCACGTCCAGCGACATTTTCCACTTCCTGCTGCCCGACTCCAGCATGGCTGACTACACCGACAAGGTGGTGAAACAACTCGCGCCCACCGAGATGGAGCACATCAAGAACTGGCGGAAGAAATTCATCCAGCCTTTCGACGACGGCGAGGTCACCACACTCGTCCGCTACTCCCAGGCCATTGAAAAACTCTGGCGCAAACACGTCGAGCAGCAGCAACGCATCCGAGAACGCACCACCGACAGCCTGCCAGTGTGGGGACAGGAAGGGGAGAGGATGAAGGATAAATTAGGAGTGATGAAAGAAGACGGGAAGCAAGACTCCCTTCATCCATCATCTTTCATACCTCATAATTCCGGCCTTTCGACCCAGGAGAAAGACCGCATTCTCCAGCAGGAACTCCTTTCCGAGAATGTCCGCAACTCCAGCCCCTTCCGCCGCCTCAAGCTCGTGATGGACTACTGGTGCGCCCTCTGGTTCTGGCCCATCGAAAAGGCCAACCTCTTGCCCACGCGCGACGAATTCCTCATGGACCTCTCCCTCATCATCGAGGGCGACGTTTACGAACCGCAGGCACAGGCGGGCAGCCAGTTAATGATGTTCGCCGAGACCGCGCCCAAGGAAGAACAGCTAAAGCTCGTGGACGAATTTGGCTTTGTTGATGTGAGCCGGCTCAGCCGCGAAGTGCCCAGGCTAAAACTCGTGGCCGAACTCGCGCAACAATTCCGCTTCCACCATTGGGAACTCGAGTTTGCCGACATTTTTGCCACGCGCGGCGGCTTTGACCTACTCGTTGGAAATCCTCCATGGATCAAGATTGAATGGGAGGAGGGTGGCATATTAGGCGACGCCGAACCAATATGCGTGCTTCGGAACTATTCGGCGCCAGAAATAGCAGCGACTCGTTCTAAAATCCTAAGTGATTCTAAAATCCGCGCGACCTATCTGGTGGAATATGAAGACGCCGCTGCGAGTCAGAACTTTTTGAGATCGCTGCAAAACCAACCTTTGCTCCAAGGTGCCAAGACGAATCTCTACAAGTGTTTCTTGCCCATAGCCTGGCAATTGTCCAACAAAACCGGCGTCACAGGGTTGATTACAGACAAGGGAATCTATAGCGATCCAACTGGTGGAGAATTAAGAAAGGCATGCTATAACCGACTTAAATTTCACTTCCATTTTAAAAATCAATTTCGCCTATTCCACTTGGGACCCGGTGACAACAACAAAGAGTTTGAGGCATGTGTTTTAGGCCCGGATGTTGGTCGTATTAACTTTATTTCGTGTAGCCTATTATTGAGCCCATCTATGCTTGATTCTTGTTTTGAGCACTCTGGCGAAGGACCCGTGCAGGGCATAAAGAATGACGACGGAAATTGGGTTTTGGATGGACATCGCGACCGGCTAATCAGAATCACAAACAATGAATTGAGCCTTTTTTCAGAATTATATGATTCTGCCTATACTTCTCCAAATGAAGCACGCCTTCCAGCTCTTCATTCAAGACAGTTGATTGCTGTTTTGAGGCGGATCGCTAGACACCCCACCAGATTGGCGGATATGGAGAGCGACTATATATCGACTGTGATGTGGAATGAAACCACCGACGTGAAAGTCACGCAAACTATCCGTGCCGAAACTCACTTTCCGAAATCAATTTATGGGTGGATTGTATCAGGGCCTCACTTTTTCGTCGGCTTACCATTTAATAAAACGCCTCGCAGCATCTGTGATACGCAAAACGCTTACGATGAAATTGACCTATCAGCGATCCGAAGTAGCTATTTTCCAAGGTCGAACTATATTCCTAATGGGGATTCAATTTCATTTGCCAATAAGTCCCAGCGACTTCCTTGGAATGCTGACCTTCATGTCACTGATTGCTATCGAGCATTTCATAGGCGAATGCTAAGCTTGGGCGGCGAGCGAACGTTTATCTCTACGCTTTATCCGCCGGGTGTTTCACATCTACACACTTGTGTCTCAACGATATTTAAGACAACTGCTTTATTGCTGAGGGCTTCGGCGACAATGTTTTCCATACCATTTGATTTCTTTGTAAAATCTACGGGGAGGAGCGATTGGACAAGCGGCGCAACTGGACTCACCCCATTACCACCAAGATGTGCAAAGCTGGAGCTCAGAGTATTGCTGCTGACAGCACTGGTAGAAGAGTTCGGCAATCTGTGGCACGAATGCTGGGACCCAGCGTATAAATCCGACAGCTGGGCAAAAAGTGATCCGCGGCTCAGGCCGGAAGTGTTTGCTGCAATTGACCCTCAATGGAAGTGGGCTACGCCATTGCGCGGAGACTATGAGCGTCGACAAGCACTTGTGGAAATTGATGTCCTGATTGCGCAGGCTTTTGGTCTAACGCTGGAAGAACTCTGCACCATCTACCGCATCCAGTTCCCCGTGATGCGCCAATACGAGAACGACACTTGGTATGACCGCCGCGGCCGGATCGTCTTCACGTGCAGCAAAGGCCTCCCCAGCGTGGGCTTCTCCCGTTCCGAATGGAACGAAATCAAGGACATGAAGTCCGGCACCGTGGATCGCACAGTCACCGAAGACTTCCTCCCCGGCGGCCCCCGCGAGCGCACCATCATTTACGAAGCGCCTTTCGACCGGTGTGATCGGGAGCAGGATTACGCGACGGTGTGGCGGGAGTTTGAAGGGAGAGCGAAAGAAACAAAGGGCAACAAATGAGCGCATCAACTCCATTTGAAAGCTTTTTCCAAAAGCATTTCAACAAATTCAACCCGGTCGCAGGCGGTTTCCGGGAATGTCAAATTGGGGCGTTCTGTGCGGTGCGGTCGCACTTCTCACTTTGGAATGAACCGTGTGTGGTGTCGTTACCCACCGGCAGCGGGAAGACCGCTTTGATGATGGCATTGTGTTTCGGGCTTAAAGCACGTAGAGCATTGATCATTAATCCAGCCGAAGTTCTCCGGGTTCAGACCCGCGACAAATTCGAGGAACTTGATGACCTCCGCTCAGCAGGCGCAATCGAGGGGTTGGCAACAAGCTTGAAGCCAAGAGTTGAATCTGTTGAAAGTGAGCTCCGCACAGTCACGGATTGGAAGGCGCTAGCAGCGTATGACTTGGTCACTGCAACCACACGCACAACAAGTCCTGGACTCACCAAGATTGTCGCTCCACCAGACGGCCTTTTTGATCTTGTCCTGGTGGATGAGGGGCATCATGCGGCGGCGACAACTTGGAAAGAACTGATAAGCGCATTCAACCCAAGCACGACCAAGATCGTATTGCTAACCGGAACTCCCTACCGCCGCGACAATAAGCCAATAGGGGCGAAAGCGATTTTTATCTATCCGATTGCCCAAGCAATAAAGGACGGCGTTTATGCGCCGGTCTCTCTCGTTGCGGTGGGCAATCCTAAAGACGACGCACGAGACGAGGAACTGGCGAAAATTGGGATCAAGCAGCTCCAACGACTCCGTAAGAAATCAAAAGGCAAATCGTTGGTTCTGGTGAAAACAGATCGGAAAACCCACGCGGATGTTCTTGGAGAGCTTTACGGGAAAAAGGGAATTAACCTCGGAGTTGTGCACTCGGACCAAAGCCACAAGCAGAATCTTGAGGCCATCAAATCCGCAGTCGCCGGAAAATCAGACGGCCTCGTCGCGGTGGGAATGCTTGGTGAAGGCTTGGATGTTCCAGCGCTTAAGGTGGCCGTCTTCCATCGTAACCCGCAGTCGTTGCCTTACACGCTTCAAGTGATTGGTTGGTTGGCGCGATCGAAGGACGATCTTCCAAACGGGGTTGTCGTCGCTTGCTCGGATGATTTCTCCCGTGACACGTTCAAGTTGTATGAGGGGTCGGAAGATTGGCTAAAGCTAATCCCTCAACTGGAAGCCTTGCTGGTGGACCAGATTGCGCCGAGGCATTCAGAGCAAGTTGAGGCCAGTGGAGCGCACGTTGAGATTGCAGATATTCGCCCTCACTTTTCGATTACTGCGCACCGAATTTCGGTCCCCCCGAAAAAAGCGTCGTTAAAGAACGAGAATTTCGAAACTTCCCGTGGTGAATTTACTGTGGTGCTGGACCACGAAGTTAATGCCGGCTTGCGCGTTTTCGTGACGCGTGCGCTCGAAACGCCGAACTGGATGAAGCGGCACGGGCGGAGTGACGTCTCCGATGAGCGCTTTGATGTGCACACTTTTTATTCTGGCGTCAAAGGGCTGCTCGTTCGCCAGTCGTCCGATGAGTCAATCGGACTGGCAATCCAGAACAAATTCGCCGAGGTGGGTACGGGCATCGAGCCGGGGAAGTTGAATCACGTAATGGCGAGTTTGGGAGGAGAATACCTGGTGCTCGGCTTAAAAAACGGGGCTGCAATCGGCGGGGCTCAGCCCAGTTACAAAATGCTGCTCGGCCAACGCGTTGATGCCTCGGTGTCCAATACGGATCGCACAAATTGCCACGCTGGCCATTGCCTCACTCGCAAAGATGATGCATCCGGGGAGAATTCAGAGTTCCGAGGTGTCGCATACAAGAGCTCAAGAGTTTGGTCGTTGGGCCGGGACAACCTCAAGAAACTCGGCGAGTGGATGAAGGTCATCGCGGAGGCCATAGAAACAAAGGGGGACGCAGCACTCCCACAGTTGGAAGGCCTTAGGCAACCAGAGCCTTTGATTGAGTTCCCCGGGAGACCGATCGCAATTCTTCCGTCGCCAGCATTACTGGACAAAGAGGTCAGGTTCTCTCAACCTGCCGCAGACGATTTGTCACGTCTCCCGCAATGGGCTTCTGGTGGCTCAACCAAACAAAAGCTCGCCACATCTATACCTGAGCTAGGAGCAGACATTATCGCCACCATCGACAGTGGCAAGGTCTTGTTCGTTGAGAACGGCTCGACTCCGTGGCGGGTTGACGTATTTCCGGTGGATGGAAGCCTGCGAAATTATTCTTTTTTGGAGTTTGTGCGAGAGTATCCGCCAGTGCTCATCTTCGAGGACGGAAGCAGCTGGCACGATGACGTCTACACGCGCCCTCCACAGGCCCCCACACTGAACATCGCGTGCCTTTTACCGCATAATTGGAAGGGGTGCGATATTGGCAAAGAACTTCCTGACGTTCCGCCCAAAGGAGATTCCGTGCAGGAATTCACAGAAAACTCCTTTCTGCTCGCCAAGAGCGGCATCGTCGGAATCTGTGATCATACACAGGGTGAAGTGGCGGATTACGTGTCATTCGACTCCAACAGCAAATTGGTGTGTTTGTATCACTGCAAAGGAGCGCCCAAAGATCCGAAGACCGGGAAGTTAAGATCTCCTGGGGTTGCTCAAGCGAGTATTGAAGAACTTGTTGTCCAGGGCATGGCGTCTTGTCGATGGATTCGCAACCCAAGCCTGATCGAACAATTGAAGTATCGCCTTGACCAGGCCAACATCGCGCGAATCGTTTCCGGTTCGAGGGCACAGTTTAATCAATTATCGTCGGACTTCGCTGCACCGCTGTGGTCATTTGAGATCGTCCTCGTGCAGCCAGGATTGAATGCCGCCAAGGTGAAGATGGATCGTGGAGGAAAGCGGATCCGAGGGGTGTTGGCGTGTGCAGAGGATTACATCAGGGGATGCGGTGGAAAATTAAAGGTGGTCTGCTCATAAGGTTATGCCACTCCACGACAGCCAGAAATACACAATCCGAAATCTCTTTGAAGAGAATATCCAGTTCAGTGTACCGTCCTATCAACGCGCTTATTCATGGGAGGTGGATGGCACCCGGAAACATGTGCGCCAATTCATTGAAGATTTGGTGGAGCAGCACCCAAAAAAGGACTACTACCTCGGCCACTTCCTTTTCGAGGAAGACCAGCCAGGCCGCCTTTTTGTGATCGATGGCCAGCAGCGGCTTACGACTGTGGTCATTTTCTTCAGTTGTCTGATCCGCGAATTGGACGCAAGGATTGGCAGCGGTGAAGCCGCCCAGATAATCGGTGAACTTGACCCGCATCGAATTGCTGAAACCTATCTCAGGCGAAACGGCAAGCGCCGGTTTACAACAGTTCATAGCGATGCTCCATTTTTCGATGATTTAATTTTGGCTCGAACAAGCACCAAAATAGGCGATACAAGGTCTCGGAAGCGCATTTCCGAGGCAGATGCCTATTTTACGCGGGAGTTCAAGAAAACTGAGACGCCGACGCTCGTTCATTGGGCTCATTTGGTTGAAGGTGCTGCGATCACCACATTCACAGTCAGCGACAAGGTGCAGGCCACCCAGATTTTTTCGTTTCAGAACGACCGCGGCAAAGGGCTCACCGATTTGGAAAAGCTGAAAGCTTTTCTCGCATATCAAGTTTATCTCAATAGCGCGGCGGAGCTGGAACCCGAGGCGATCGATCATGTTGAACGGCGCTTTGCGGAGATTTATGAAAGAACAGAGGAGATCGAATTGTTAAACGAGAATCAGATTCTGGCTCATCACTGCACGGCGTATTTAAAGGTTTGGGGAACCGCCATGGAAATTGTCAAAAAGGAAATCGGAGCGGTCGCGGATCAGACTGCAAAAGTTGAATGGGTTAAGACGTTCAGTTCTGCCCTCCGAGACTCGTTTGCTCACGTGAAGGCACTCGAAGGGCTTGCCTCCCTGCATGAGTGCATTGCCGACCCGATTATTCTCGACGGACCGAACGCCTGGCCAATGCTCATAAAGCTCTACAAACACTTCGGTGACGATCTCCTTTCGACAAGTTTTTCAAGGCTTCTCCGGCTCATTGAAATCAGTTTATTCAAATTTAAATTTCTGCACGGAAGCTGCAAAAACCTCCTGCCGGTCTGGGCAAATGCCTTCGATCGGCAAGGCATGAAAGAACTTGAGGCTAGATTGGAATGGGCCACAAAACACAGTTTCATGGGCGGTCAGGACTGCGACCGATCTTTTCGGAATAGTTTTGACTGGCCGAAGCACTGGAGCCCAGTCTTCCGTTACGTACTTTGGAAGTATGAAAATGCAATCCGGGTTCAAGGCGACTACGAGCTTTCCCCCACAGTTTACATGAATGATCTTGGTGAGACGAGAATGAACAGCACACTGGATCATATCACCCCGCGTAATCCGAAAGACATGAGCTACGAGGAGAGCTTCAACCGCGATTATCTCGATAATCTCGGAAACCTTGTTCTCATGCCACACGGAATGAATGCCAGGTTTAAGAATAAACCGCCGGTTGAGAAGTACGCCTTGCTTGCAGAGTCGTCTCTGGCTTCACACAGAGAAGTTGGTAAACTTATTCAACACGATGGGAAATGGGAACAAGAGCAAATCGATGCTCGCAAAAAGAAGATCACAAACTTTGCTTTGGAACATTGGGAAGCTCAAGTGGATTCAACCAAATAATTGAAATTATGGCACACGAACTACTGATTGAAGATAGCGAGGCTGCGATGATGTATGTCGGACAAGTGCCCTGGCACAAACTGGGCACTCGCCTAGAAACTGCACCCAAGACTGCCGCCGAGGCCATGAAAGCTGCAAAGCTGGATTGGCAAGTCGGGCTAAAACGGGTTTACGCCTGGGAAGGCGAGCATTTTTATGAAATCCCCGACCGCAAAGCCGTCGTGCGCCTGGATCATTGGGGCAAGCAGCATTGCGAACCGTTCGGTCTGGTCGGCAATGACTACCATGCTCTCCAGAATCAGGAGGCTTTCAGCTTCTTTGATCCGATCGTTGCAACGGGCAAGGTGAGCTACCACACAGCCGGTGCGTTGGGCCACGGTGAACGTCTCTGGGTGTTGGCGATGGTGGCTGATCCGATTTTGGTGAAAGGAGTTGAAAAAGTTGAGAAATACTTGCTGCTTTCAAACGGCCATGATGGCCGGACGGCCTTGCAAGTGCGATTCACCCCAATTCGGGTGGTCTGTCAAAACACCCTTTCGGCTGCTTTGAAGCAAGGAGAATCCCTCTTCAAGGCCTACCATGATTCCCAGATGCCTCGCAAAATGTTGGATGCACAGCAAGTTGTAAAACGCATTTTGGGCTACTACGATGAACTGGGCCAGAAGTTCAACGCCTTTGCCGGCAAACCGGTGAATACTGAAACGCTGACCCAATACGTGAAAAGTGTTTTCCCCGACCCCAAACGGAAGAAGGGTGATTCGGATCGTCGTTTTGAATTGGCAATCGAGCGAAACAACCATTTTCGGAGCGAAAGCATCCGCCTTTCGGAAGAAGGACGAGGAAACCAGGAGAATTGCATCAAGGGGACATTGTGGACGGCCTACAACGGGATTACGGAACTGGTTGATCACCACTGGGGCTATGAAAGTCTGGCGCAAAGGTTGTCGTGGCTGTGGTTTGGCGAGGGTGAGCGAATCAAGCACAAGGCCTTCGACGAGGCGGAGAAACTGATTCTGAATTGAAAGGAGCCACCCACCTGATGCCAACCTCATTTCCAGTGGTCGTCAAGAGCAGTTACAATCCCTACGGGCTCGAATTTCCCCGTGGCAAGTTTCTCGCTCCATTGCTAAAGCAGGGGGACACTTTTGTGCATCCCTTTAACCGTAAGGCTCAACTTGATTATTTTAAATCTAAAAATCCGCAAGGGTACCACCATGACTTGGGAGCACAGGATGTCTTCCTTGATAATTTTGGAATGTTGATTGCGGAACAGTTCACTTCTGACAGTGAGCTTGCCAGCTACTTTCGTGCGGTGCATCACTGCCTCCAATGGTGGACTTTACTCCGAATGCAGGTAGTCCAGGATAAACCATGGTGGGGGATCAATTTTAATAGCCTCACGCGTCAGGCCAATGCTGGCGAGCCACGCTCGCTATTGCGGTTTATGGGAAATCGCGATTGGGCTGAATTTGATGCGGCGTTCGTTGAAGACTTATTTCCTCACAAACTTGACGAGGCCGAACAGCTTCAACTGCCGGCTTCCGAAGAGCTCATGGCCCTTCCTGATTACCCCCAATCTTGCGCTGAAAATTTGGTTAATCCTTGGGAAGAATTCGGCGAACGGTTTCCTGATTTTTTCCGAAAACTCCAAGATTGGCGGAGGCTTGAAGATTGGGAGGGCACACCACTGATCCCAGATGATTGGAGTTGGGATGGTCCGGCATCTTTGCTGTCTGACTCGATAACTCCGTCGACAGGCGTTGAACTACCGGCAGACTGGCCGAAAAGAGTGGACCGGATGTTCGTGTTGCACCCGGACCAGTCCACGCCAGACCTGCCGACTCGGGTGGGGATCCTTGCTGATGACCTGAGACTATATGGAAAGATCCTGCGACACCAAGGGCAATATGGAACCTGTGTTGCCCACGCCCTGAGCGTCGGCTTGGATCTCCTCGTACGCCGGCAGCACATGTCGCGGGGGAGGCGGGTGACTTTCAGTCCTGCATGGCTTCATTGCACATCAGCCGCCACGGGGCAAACCTGGGAAGACGGGCGTTCGTTGAAAAATGCAATCGAAACATTACGAGTGCAGTTGCCATGCTCCGAAGACGCCTTCCCCTACCAAAGGGGACCTGTCGATTTTTCTGCCTTTAGAACTGCCAGTCGGGAGGCTGAATGCCGCGTCATGACCCACCGTTTTGGGCTGCCAGTCATCCGAAAAGTTGCACCCACAGAGATCGCTCAAATCAAGGCTCTACTCGCGGCTGGCTGGCTTGTAGTGGTGACCACGAGCCTGACCCAGGAATTCATGGGGCGTGGTTTGCGACGGTATGGACTTCCGCTTTCACCGCTGATTGGCCAGACGCGATCAAAATGGGGCCATGCATGGTTGCTCGTTGGATACGACCACGTTGATGGCCAAAGTCAGTGGAAGTACCAAGGTCGGTTCATTGCGCTTAACTCATGGGGGTCCGGCTGGCCAGCAGTGCCGACGCGGTGTGCAGGTCTCTGCCACCTCCCCTTCGCAATGTTTCTTAGCGAGGGAATCGAGGCCTATGCCCTGAGATTACCACAATGATGAAACCAGCCATCATTCCAACTAGAATGCGCCGAGAAATATGGCAAAATCACTAGAGCAAGAAGACCGCAAGATCATGCAACTGATCGGTCAGTGCCAAAGCCCAACGATTCTGGGCTTGCTACCGGTGGACCCTTCGGACCAAGAGGCAATTTTGGATTTGGTGAAGACATTTGCGAATGGGAGCATTGACCGGCTCGCACGGCTGCAAAGCGACTTTCCCGCCGCCACCAGTTACGCACTGGCGCTGGCCCTCAGCAAGTTCACCACCGAGGCCAACTTTTATAATGCTCTGGAGCAGGGATTGGGAGTTAAGATCCCAATGAATCGCCGACAGGAACTTTCCATGGCTTTGGATGTGGCTTGTCGTGCGCTGGGTTTAGTGATGCCGGAATCTGAAGAGGAAACAAATACTGATCGGCATCTTCGCCCCATCATATTTCAGGCTGGCATCCTGCATTACTGGGTGGACCCAATGGCCAGCGCTGTATTGAGATACCTCGAAAAGAATCCTTGCCCAGACCTCGAAGATGAACAACAGATCATACCGTTCGCCAGCCTACTGGCTGAGCGCGTTCCCGTTAATTCTCGCCTGCATCGCACACTGGAGAGTTGTATCGGGCCATTGGTTTGCCGGGCGATCTTGAGCGCTTTCAACACCAAGGACTTTGACCAACTGCCGCCGCATCTCCGGGAGCCCATGCGGGAGGCCCGCCGCCAGACCGGCGGTGAAAGCATCCGGTCGCCTTACCTGCGGTACGACGCGGAGGACGGCTCGCTGGAGGTGGTGCTTCCAAAACAAAACTCCCGGCTCGCGGATTTCAATTCTTGCTGGGTGCTTGGCGAAAATAATTATAACGCGCTGATTGAACGCACTCTGGCCGTCGCGGATTTGCCGGGAGCAAAATGCCAGATTTGCCTGACGGGCCTGCGCAATCAATTCAAGGATCAGGTGTTCACGGTCAAGCTGGTGACGGATGAGCAGGAGCCGTTTTTCATCTTTCGAGCGTTGGATGGCCGCCGGATTCAAATGGGGCTGCGGCCGATTATCGAATTGCCGCTCGGAGACTATCACGTGGTCCTTCCGATCGAACATAAAACCAACGAGGAAGAGACGTTCAGTCTGCGCGGAAAGTTCAAGACCGGCAAAATGGAGATTTTTCCGGGACGCGACGATCTTAAAATCACGGTTGGGGAAGCCAAATACCTGCTGCGCCCGAAACTGGGTTCAGACTTTCTCATTCAGGACAAGCAAGGGAACAAGTTGCAGTCGTTGGAAGGCACGGCGATCTTTTACAACGACGCGTTGGAAATGCAGGCATTCACCCCTGGTGGCATTGGCGATGAAGCCGAGGCGATGGAGTTCAGGATTGAGTGCGTGGAGAATCCGTCAGTGGTTCCGAAAAAATATTTGTGCAACCAGGCGAGCACCAAAGGAGCTTACTATTTCTATGACCTCTCGGCGGATCTGGTACTGCCTTTCCTGAGCGGGTTGACGCCGGGAATTCACGAGGTTCAGGTCACCGCTGAAGGCCGCGCCCGGAGCTTCAGCCGGCGTTTTTTTTATTGGAAAGGTTTTAAGCGCACCACCAAGAGCTTTGGGTTTGTGTGCGATGGGGCGCCCCAAAATTTTGATGCAGCGGCTTCCGCCGGGGTCCGCAAGGATGCCAAGGGGCTGCAAATCTGTGAGGACCACCATGCCCCCGAGGTGGTCATTGGCATCAAGCGTCCGCAAACGGCTTTCACCCTCGCCAAACCGGGAATTTGGTTAAGACTGGTTGATCCAGAACGGTTGGACAGCCGGCCAATTGCCTTGGGGAAAAGCATTGATGTCAATGCCAACGAGCAATTGATTCTGCAATCGGGTGACACGTTGCCGTGGAAAATCCTTTGCGAAGAAACGCTGCTGGCAGAACTCAAGCCGGGACAAGCGAAGCACGCGCTGAACCTGGGAGCCTTGTTGGGCCAATTTGGGGAAAGCGTGGCTCTGAAAGCAAAGAACCCCGCCGGCCACAGGCAGGAACTAATTTCCTTTGCCAAGGCGAATCTCGCGCGGCAACTCGAAGTGTCAGCCGCTGGGCATTCGCCCCTGTTCCAGGAAATGAAAGGCTTGTTCGGCGGGCACAAAAATCTTCAGATTGCCGAAGCGCCACCGGACAACTTGTACCGGGCTTCTTTCCGAATCGGACGTTCACAGGTCCAGCAGTTGGAGGTGCAGATCTCCAATTTTGCGGAAAATGAAGATGTCGCACTTCAGAAAATCCAAGTAGCTGAGGGTGAGTTTGTCATTAAGGGGAGTGGTCAGGAAATGGCAAAAGTTGCGATCAAGGCAGACAATGGCGATTGGCTGCTCAGTTTTGAAGCATACCCGGCCATTTTGCCGGCGGGAGTTTACTTCGTTGATTTCAAGACCAAGAAGGAAGGCCAGCCACGCTGGCAACAGCTCAAAGTGGCCGACAAGCATGGCTTGTCGGAAAGCCGGCTTGTGTTTTGCGCCAAACCTGCATGCGCCAGTGAAACCGATGCCTGGGGACGAACGTTGC
>CAVURW010000004.1:0-9058 GCA_963743595.1 uncultured Verrucomicrobiae bacterium | reverse complement strand
TCCACCACAACTCCGTCCATTTATTTATGCATGCACACACACACACAGACTCCATCTAAATAAAAAAAAAAAAAAAAAAAAAAAGGTCACGCACAACACACACACCCACACACAAATGCCCAAAGGCCAAACCACAAATCTGTTACCAACAACCATGAGTTGCGTCTCTCTCTCTCAAAGTTCAGGGGCGGCTGCTTAAGTTTTTAATGTCAGAAAGAGTGAATGAAAAGGTATGTTACATATTGTCGACCACAGGTCTCAAGCTCAGAAGAAACTGTAGCAGGAATCCAACTCCTTCTTTCTGCCTGGTACGTTGTCGCCGCCCCGCCGCCCCAACCTAACGAGGCAATCGCAGCGCCACACCCCCCAGTGCTGCTCGGACACTCGAGCCCAGATCCATTCATTGAAAACAGGAAAACTGCTGCTGCACTGTCCAGCACTGCTCTCTCTCTCTCTGCAACGCCGCCACCACGAAAAAACGCCGCCGCCGCCATTTCCACCAGCCGCGCCCGCCGCGCCAACGCGGCCACGAATCGCCACGCCGATCTCGGTGGTGCATTTCGCGCTGTCACAATGGCGATGCGAACCGCACCCTTCAATGCCTCGATCTTCTGGAGTTGGCTGATCTTCCGGAACAGTGGATTGAGCGGCCCAGGATTGTGCGGGTGACTGGCCAGTTTCTTTTCAACCGCGTAAAACGATTCCAGATCTTGCGTCTCTTTAAAGACTTTCTCGGCTTCGTCATCCACAAGAACACCATCGAAATCGAAGGCCACGCGCAACACTTTATCGTCTTCGTCGTCTTTCCATTTCGTCGGCAAAACAAGACCAGCTGGCAGTCCGTGCATTAAGGCATCACGCACATCCTCGCGATTCGCACTCAAAAAGAGGCAAGCGTTGAACGAGGAAATGTAGGGATAAGGCGAGCCGCCGCGCAAGAACGCGCCGCGCGAAATATCCAGGCGATAGTGGGCGCACGACCGGAAAAAGCGCAGCCCTGTCTCCGGCTCGTTGCGCGAAAGCACCACGACTTCGATCGGTTCATCGAGCCCCTTTTCGTGCGCCAAGACGTTCAGGCTGAGCAACCGTTTCACGAACGGAAACGCCACGCCCGGCACCATCGGCACATCCACATGCTCGGCGTGAAATTTCCGGTACGCCTCTTCACCCTCTTTTTGAAACACCGTATCGGCCTCGGTCATGTCAAAGATGGCACCGCTGGAAACGGCCACCACCAACTTCTGGTCTATGGAAAGAGACATAGCCGCCAGATTCGCAAGATCGGGTATTTTGTCACGCACGACGTTCGGGTAGACTGCTGGGGTATGCCTAATCCGGCCGATCTCACTTTTAAACAACGGGTCCAGCATTTCTGGCATTGGTTCGCGGAACACGCCCCGCGATTCACCGAAGTGATTAATGGCGGTAAATGCGCCGATCTCGCCCCGGAAGTCGGCGAGCGGACGGGCCAGCTTTTCCCGCACTTCGCATGGGTTTTCGGCCCCGGCCAGGGAAACGGCCACTCCTTCACGCTCTCGGGAGAGGGAAATCCGCATTACCAGCTCCTTACGAAATATTGGCACGGGCAGGCTCCGGAAGTGCCCGGCTGGATCTTTCATGCGACGCGCCAGCAAGGGCGTGTAGATGATTTTTCATTCGAAATCGAAGGGATCACATTTAAGGCGCTTGAGTTTTGGATCACCCCAACCATCGATCACACCGCCGAGCGCGTGCACCTAGAGATTTGCCATCCCAGCATCAGCAAATTCACGAAAATGTGTACCTATTTGATGCTCGATGAGGCGCTCGGGGAAATCGTGTCGAACCGCTTTCTCGGTAAAATCACTTTTGGCGATAAACAATTGACCCATTCGATGCCGCTTCTGGAACTGCCCGAATTCGTCAAAACGTTGCAGGCCGAAAACGGCTGGAAATGCCATGGCCCGGGCGAAGTGTACGTGAGTTATAAGCCGAATGAACAACATGAAGATGTGCCCCGCGGCGATATCATTACCGGCACAACGCTGGCGTTTCCGCTCATCAGGGAATTCGGCGGCACGGACGGTGAATTGCCCGATCCGCTGGCCGATCTCGGGGCCGATTACGCTTACATTTCGTTCGATTCAGCGGCTCTTCCCGCCGGCAAGCAGGCGCATGCTCGAGGCGAGATTGAGGATCGACTCCACGACGCCCTCATCGATGATCGCTCCGGTTGCGTACTCGGTGGCGCTCACGGAATCAAGAAAGCCTACATCGATCTGTTGCTCACCGACGGCGAAAACTCGCGCACCGTCATCCAGAAAACGCTGAATGAACATCCCCTGCCCGCACCCGGTGAACTGCATTATTTCGCGAAAGAAAAGCGCGGACACCGGCTGGTGCTTTAGCTGGGTCTAGTATTTCGGTTTCGGACGATTTGCCAGATTCCCGCCAGCCGCGGGTCCGCCGGGGCCCTTCTTGTTATCGCGGGCGATTGCTGCGATGGGGTTATTCCCTAAGAACTCGACGAAACGCGCTTTATCGATCGCTTTCATGTAGGCCTCTTCTCCCGAAATAATATCGTCTTTGAGCAAATTCATGATGGCGTCGTCCATGAACTGCATGCCTTCCGAGCGACCGCTGATCAGCACGTCGGTCAGCTTTTCGACGGCACCTTCACGAATGATTGCCGCGACAGCCGGGTTCGAAATCAGAATCTCGTTCACGGCGATACGGCCTTTGCCTCCCTTTCGCTTGAGAAGCAACTGAGCCACAATTCCGCGCAATGACGCAGCCAGCATGGTGCGAACTTGCGCCTGTTGACTGGAGGGAAAAACGTCGATCATACGGTCGACGGTTTTCCGCGCGTTGTTCGTGTGCAGCGTGCCGAACACGAGCGTGCCGGTCTCCGCTGCAGTAAGCGCTAATGAGATCGTTTCCAGATCGCGCATTTCCCCCACCAACACCACGTCCGCGTCTTGGCGAAGCGCGTTCTTCAGCGCGGCACCGAATGAGGGCGTGTCCTCGCCCACCTCGCGCTGAGTGATGACACTGAGCTTGTTTTGATGCACAAACTCGATCGGTTCTTCGATCGTCACGATGTGTTTGGCCATCGTCGAATTAATGAAATCGATGAGTGCGGCCAACGTCGTGCTCTTGCCCGATCCAGTCGGACCGGTTACCAAAACCAAACCGCCTTTGAAATAACCAAACCGCCGAATCACGTCCGGCACGCCCAATTGCTCCAGTGAAAGAATCCGGGTCGGGATCTGCCGAAGTACCGCTCCGCAACCGAAAATAGCTTTGTGAAAATTACAACGGAACCGGCTCTCGGAATCGAGTTCGTAGGCCATGTCGAGATCGCCCTTTTCCGAGAAGAGACGCCAGCGCTCCTCGCCCGTCACTTCGCGAATCATTTGCTCCATCTCCTGCTTGGTCACGGGGGTATCGCGCACCGCTTGAATATCGCCGTTTACTCGAATTTTCGGCCTTTCTCCCTCGTGCAGGTGGAGGTCAGAGCCTTTGATTTTGACGATCAAATCGAGGAGATCGTCGATTCTATTCCGGTGCTTCGTCTCGGTAGCTAGCATGGGGGAAGAGTAGGACGTTTCGGGGCGTGTGCCAAGCGGGATGAAAGAAAAAGGCTTTGACATGCAACCGTTTAGTTGCCTATTCTCGCGGTCGTCGTGGATAACGTGTTCAAAGCGCTGGCCGATCCGAGTCGCCGCAAGCTTCTCGATGCGCTGCACCAGGACAATGGGCAGACTCTCCGTCAGCTCTGCGAGCTCCTCGACATGACACGTCAGGCAGTCACCAAGCACCTCGTCATTCTGGAAGCGGCGAATCTCGTCGCCACCGTCTGGCGCGGACGTGAGAAGCTGCATTATCTGAATCCAATGCCCTTACAAGAGATCTATGAGCGTTGGATCGCGAAGTTCGAACGCCCCCGCCTACAGGCGTTGAGCGATCTGAAAAAGGATCTCGAAAACAATAAATAACAGTACAAGGAAACCCCTATGGAAAAGCCGAAATTCGTCTACGTCACCTACATCCGCACCACTCCAGAGAAACTTTGGAGCGCCCTCATCGACCCCGAATTCACACGCCAATACTGGGTCGGCACCTGGCAAGAATGCACTTGGGAGGCCGGAGCCAGTTGGAAAATCGTGATCCCAGGCGGCGGCGTAACAGACAGCGGGCACGTGGTGGAGATCAATCCACCTCGGCGGTTGGTTCTCGCCTGGAAAAACGAAATTAAACCTGAAATGCGCGACGAACCCGCTTCTCGAATGACCTATGAACTGAAACAAGACGGCGAGATGGTGAAGCTCACCGTAATTCACGAGAGCGAAGTTCCCGACTCCAAGATCATCAAGTCGGTTTCAAACGGATGGCCGCTCGTCCTCTCCAGCCTGAAGAGCCTTTTGGAAACCGGAGAATCGTTTGTTGAAACGCGCGTGTGGCCCTCTGACGGCGCTTGCATCGTGGAAACCAAAGCTGCGGAGTAGCCCGTAATAAAGAACCGGGCGTTCGCGATGTCTATGGAAGAATGAAACAGATCATCCCTTTACTCACATACGCTCTTGTCTCGATTGCATTGGGTTGGAGCTGATGGCGAACCCGTAGCATTTTCCGGTTAAATTGTCGCATTCCTCTCACGTTACTCGTGACAGACGCTGCGCCGAAACCCACAGGGGCACTAGCTTTTTGACCTCGTGATTTCTTTTCTTTAGCGGTAGGCCCGAAGGCCAGCGTGACGCTGGACCCAATAGTGCGTTTCGATTTCACGGTGGCTTTTGTCTTTAGGCCCGAAGGGACGGCCTCATGTTAAGCCCGGGTCACAGACCGTCTGACAAGACGGTCGAAGGCCTGGGTCTCATCGCAAAGCGTCAGCGGGCTGTAAGCTCGCGTCAAATCATTTGACATCACACCTCTCTTATCAAGCCTCACCAGCACGAATAACGGCCCCCGCGAAAACCCGCCGACGTGTGCGTTAAGCCTGGGCCCATGAGCCCAGAAATTGGTACTGCGCCACGGTACCGTTCACCTACCGGAGGCCCCTCCGTGGACAAGAATGGTACGACAGTGAGAGCTTGGTCGCCGGTGAGTAATCTCACCTCCGTTTCCCAGCCTACCCATCGCATCGTAGTCCCGCCTGAATCGGGCTATGACAGGAGGGCGTTACCGAAAGACGCCCTAATGTCCCACCGTTTGCGTTTGGTCGTGGGTGTGATCGACACCTTGATCATGCTGGAAGCTGGAGACACTGGCTTGAGTGCTTTTGCGTTGGGCTAGGTCATGCTGGGCTGTCGTTTGTGCTTGGCCCACGGCGTGATCGAGCTGCTTTTTGGCATGAGTGGGATCAATGCCCACTTCTACGCTCATGGCGTGGTTGTCTTTGGCGTCAGTGAGGTTCTGGCGGTAGCTGTGGCCAATATCGGCAGTGCCGGGAGTGGTCTGGAGCTGGTGAGTGATCTCCTGGTGTTGCTCGGCTTGTTTCCCGCCCTGGCCGGTCACCCATTGGTAGGCGTTCCAGACACCGCTTTGCGCCGCGTGAAGGGCATCGCCACCCATCTTAGCGGCTGAGCCACCGACCTGGAGTACGTCGTGTCCGATGGTCGTGCGGTCCATCGCAGCGGTGACGTTATGAGTCGCCTCGGCAGCTTTATTCGACACAGCCGTGACGCCCTGTGTGACCGCCCGTCCTACCCTGGTGTCGGCAACGGCGCTCGCGGCCGAGCTCACCATGTGGCCACCCTTTTCGAGAACAGCTCCGGTTCCTTCAACGACATTCTTAATACCGGTCTGCGCCGCGTGCACGGTGGCATGACCTGCTTGAGCGAGGCCGTGCTCAACCGCTTTAACAGGCGCGCTATTCGCCAGTGCATGCGCTTGATCGGCGATGTATTGGCCGCCCTGCTGCACTCCGTGACTAACGGCACGCGTCACATCTTGAACCTTATGAATCGTAGCCTGGACTGGCGCACTGTGGACAACGTTATCGACCTGGTGCACCACCGCCTGGACGGGTGCGCTGTGAACGAGTTCATCCGTCTTTTGAGCAACAAAATGCCCCGCCGTCTTGACGCCTTCGACAGTGGCATGTGTGGCGCTTTGCACGGCGTGGACGGTCGCTTGGACCGGTGCGCTATGGACCAGTTCATCGGTCTTTTGGGCGACATAGTGCCCCGCCGTTTTCACGCCTTCGACAGTGGCGTGCGTGGCGCTTTCCACGGCATGAACGGTGGCCTGAACCGGCGCGCTATTCACGACCGCGCTTGTCGCATCGGCAACAGCGTGTCCCACTTTGCTGTCGGCAATTTCGTGGCCGATATCGCTTCCAAGATGGCCCACGTCTTTGGCGAGCTGAATACCGTCCTTGCCAACTTGTGTCTTGGCCGCGGCTTTACCCAATTCGACGGCTCCATCAATGCCCGCCCGAACCGCTTTATCCGCGCCAAGTGCAGCCGCAGTACCGCCAATGAGGTAACCGGCCGGTACGGTGATTTCGTCGAGCGGGCCACCGAACGCGCCGATGGTTGCACCGACTGTACCGCCGGCATTGAATACCGCGAACCCGGCAGCCATTCCAGCGGCATCCTTGGTGGCACCCACAGTATCGCCATGTTCCAGCTTGTCTTTGACATCGATGGCCGTTCCGATAACGGCTGCACCCATCATAACGGGGCCAGCAACTTTCCCGACTTCCCCGACAACCCCCATGGTCCGGGCGAGTGCGCTCACTTCTTCAGTAGCGGCTGCGGGAGGTATTATGGGCGCTCCTTCGGGTAGAACAGGAGCATGTACCTCTCCAGCGGGCACAGTGGGAGCGTGCACCTCTGGTGGTGGTGGAGTTGTCGTGTGTACGGTTGTTTCCACGGGTGCCTGAACAGTCGTTTCGGCTGTAGCGCCTGCAACTGGTTTCACGGGTGGAGTCGTAGGCGCTTCCACGGTGGTCGTGTGCGTGGCCGTTTGAGTCGGAGCTTCGGCGGTGGCTCCGTGTTGAGCGGTAGTTGTTTCTACGGGAGCGGTGTGCGTTTCTGGAGCGGTCGATTGCACATGCGGCTCTGTGCCCGCACCGATTGTCTCGGGAGTGGGTTCCGCCACCTTTGCAGCAGCGACCGCAGCGGGCGTGGTAACCACGGGCTCAGGAGGGGGCACCGTCGTCTGGGGGACGGGCGTTTGAGGAACGACAGGCTGAGGCACGGAAACTTGCGTCGGCATCAATTCGCCCTGGACTTGAACTTCTGGCGGAACTTCGACGGCGGGCATCTTCGCTTTAAAGTCGGCTACTTGTTGAGCCACCTTTTCCGGCGTGAGACCGTAGGCTTCGGCTTGCGCGCTGGCGATCTTACTGCCACTCGCTTTGAGCATCTGGAACTCGGCAGCCATACGCTCTTTTGTTTCCAGATCGGCCAATGATCCTTCTGTAAAGTAGAGTGAACCCTCGCTCGTCGTGCGGGAATTGACCCGGAACGCCCGAGCGTCGGCTTGCACCACGCCAGAGGCGAGCGATTCATCGTGCTTGAAACCATTCTTTAAGACTTCAACGCCTCGGTCAGTAACGGCGCGGACGCCGGGATTGTCCTTATCAAAGGCGCCGTCGTTCAGGTTAATGCCCTCGGTCTTGGAAGGGTCGACAATCGTAAACGAGCTGTGATTCGGGCTTGCAAGATCGACCTCAGAACGGTTTGTGAACCGTTTCACCATGGTCTCTTGTTCCGGGGCGGAGAGATCTTTTGAGATGTGTTGCACCTGCCCCATCTTTTGAGCCAGATCGGGGTCAACCGCCGCGCGGTCTTTGACGATCTGGGTGATTGTCTGCGCGGGAGAAGGGATGGGATGACCTAGCGCCTCAGAAGGAACCGCTTCATCGTTCGTGTAAAGGGCCACAGCTCGCCCTTCCTTGATTTTGGAAATGGTGTCTTCGGCAACTCGTTCCGAACGAGAGTACTCGGAGAGCGCACGAAGCTCGCCGTCTCGTGCTTCCATTTGGGCGGGCGATGGATTGCGACCGTAGTGGTCCAGTATCTTTTGTTGCGATTCCGCGAAGTCTTCGCCATTCGCCATCTTGGTGACCTTGACCTCCTCAGGCGGATTGATCCGCCCGCGCATGACGTTCTCAGACTTGATCGCCGCACCGCTGTCGACGCGCTCCAGTTCCAGCTTCTGAAGTTTATCGATGAAGTCTTGGTGATTTGGTGTTTGATAGCTCGTTTCCGTCTGGCCATTGGCACCCACCGTCTGGACTTGCTCGATTCCAAGCTGTCGCGCCGTCTCCTCTGGCGGCTTTCCGGTCATCATTTGCTCGAACTTGAGGATATTGTTGATGGAACCCGCTTCTGTAGCCGTAGCGAAAACCTTTGGCCCTGCATACTCCGTCATCGCTTCCAGCGCCGCTTCCTTGCCGGGAGCAGTGAGCGTGTGTGCTTCATCGCACGCCACCATGCCCATGAGCTTATTGCCCTTGTTGGCCGCCATGAATTCCGGGAGCCGATCGTAATTAACGACGACGATATCCGGGCTGGCTTCCGTCAAGCGCATGCCTTCAGAGAGACCGCTAGGCGCATTCGTGCGTTGGCCTACCTTGGCAGGATCGAAGTAGTCACGGCCCTTCGCCTCAACATGGCCTTGGGCATCAGTCGTAATGCCTGCCGCTTCGACGTCTAAGCTTTTCTTGGCCGATTTAAGGTAATCGTTGTAGTCGGTCTCGTTTTTAACGACGACCACCGTCCGGGGTACTTGAGCCCGCACACCGGCGATGGGTTCCCCCGCTGCCTGGGCTTGTGCCTCCAGCGCTTTTAGCTGAGCTTCCTTCATCAGCTCAGAGGTGGCTAAAATCGATCCGGTCTTACCGGTGCCCGCTCCGTCGCCCAGCAGAAATGAATTGCCTTGCTGCTTCGGTGCACCGGCAAATTGAGGCAACGAGTCCGTCACACCGAGGAAGTGATCGGCCATCGCCTGAGCGCTCTTGTTTTGAAAATCGGAAACGTTTACTTTCGTGAATGAATCGGCGCGGGCGGCTTGACGAGCGGCGCGTGCGGCAGAGTCACCTTCACCTTCGAAGACGTCGACGGCA
>CAVURW010000003.1:0-12264 GCA_963743595.1 uncultured Verrucomicrobiae bacterium | reverse complement strand
CTCAATATCGCGGGCTCAATTCGATGGCTCGCTGAAGGTCCAAAGCGGCTTCTTCCCTGCTGCGCATTTTCATTTTGATTTCCGCGCGGATGCGATAGGCGAGTACGTACTTGGGATCGAGTTCAACAGCGCGATTTAAATCAGCTAACGCCTGATCCAAATTCTTCTGGAGAAAGTGCAAGCGGCCGCGATCCAGATGCGCGACAGGAGACTCGGGGGCGAGGGTTACCGCCTTATCCAAATAGAGCAATGCCCCGACAAGATTGCCCTGACGTCGCTTGATTTCGCCAAGGCGATTATGCGCGAAACCATTTCCAGGCTCGAGCTCGGTCACTTTTTTGAAGTCCGCGTAGGCGTTCTCATAATCCTGTCGCCGATACAGAATACTGGCGCGGTGAAGGTAGACGTGCCACGGTGTTTTCGTTTTCCCAAGTTCGATAGCTCGATTGAAATCGGCGAGTGCTCCGTCAAAATCTTTGCAGTTATACTTGGCAATTCCCCTCAGCTGGTGGCTCAGCTCGTCTTCTTCGGAATCGGCGCAATATCGTCGGACCGCTTCGTCCAAATCAGCGATGGCTCCGGAATAATCTCGAAGTGCAAACTTCACTCGCCCTCTTCCGCGAAAGGCGAGCCCGGTCGGCGTAATTTCGATAGAAGCACTGTAATCAGCTAGGGCACCTTGAGGATCGTCATTTTGACGAAGTTTTGCACGAAGCGAGTAGGAGATGCCATGTTTCGGGTCCAGCTCCAGACCGCGATTCAGGTCCTCCAGAGCTCCTGAAATATTACCGGCGAGAGTCCGCAAAGCACCACGACTTTGCAGGGTCTTGGCGTCGTTCGGACTTATAGAAAGCGCGGAGTCGAAATCGGCCATTGCACCGGACAAATCGCCTGCCCTTTGCTTCAGCACACCCCGCGTGCGGAACGCAGAAAAATGTTGGCTGTTCAGTGCAAGCGCATGATCGCAATCCGCACGTGCACCGATTTCGTCGCCAAGGCGTGCTTTGGTGATGGCACGCAGGCGGTAGCCCTCCGGGTCGTTGGGGTTACGAGACAAGCCTTCATTGATTTGAGCCAGATTTTCCTCAGGTGTCATCGAGGCACGTTAGCAGGGCTTAATACTCTTGCCGAGAGTAGCATTTCTCTGACAATAGTTTTACATCAAATTAATCTTGCGAACGCCTTTCCGTGAGTTAGGCTTTAGGCAACACGGGGGAATATCTATGGTTCTGAAATACCTTTTGGCGGTGCTGAAATTGTCGGTTGTTGTCGTCGTTTTTGGCTACCTACTGATCTGCATTTTGCTGTGGTTTTACCAAGACTATTTGATCTATCCAATGTCTTACATTTACCACATCTCGCTGGCGGACTCGAATCTGCTGGGACGCGCGGCGGCTATGTGATGTTGAAGGATCCAGACGGGCAATATCTCGGCTTCGCTTCCGACCCAAAAAACGATACCGCCACCGTTCGCGGGACGGTGATTGTGTTCCATGGAAACGGTGCTTACGCCCCGCAACGTGATGAGTACGTGACCGCACTGCAGCCTCGTGGATTTCGCGTGATTTTATTTGAGTACCGGGGTTACGGCGGTCGTCCGGGACATCCGAACGAAAAGGAAATTGTCGCTGACGGTCGCGACCTGGTGAAGCGTGTTGCCGCGTCGGGTCAGGGGCCGATTTACCTGTTTGGCGAGTCGATCGGATCGGGCGTGGCCTCAGCGGTGGCTGCAGATAAAAGTGTGCCAGTCGCGGGCATTGTTTTGATCACGCCATTCAGCTCGCTCGTCGATGTTTCGTGGTACCACTATCCCTACGTGCCGGTGCCGCTGCTCCTTCGTGATCAATACAATTCTGTAGGGAACCTAGCCAGCTTTACAGGTCCGATTTTCATCTTGCAAGCCGGTGAAGATCACACCGTTCCCGCTTCGTCTACCGACAAGCTTTTCGCCGGATTGCCCGTGCAAAAGATGCGTGTGGTTATCCCCGATTGCGACCATAGCGACTGGCCCGGCGAACACGATGCGAAATGGTGGGATCAAGCCGTCGATTTCATCACGCAAAAGCCTGCCGTTCATTAGCTGATTGCTGCAAAATTGCATGGCCACATTTTGGGAATATTCGAAGCCCGTACTCAAGACGCTGGAGCGATTGTTCGTGCCGAAAATCAGGTTATCGGTGCGTTCCATTTTAGGCACTTATCTGGCGATCTGCGCGGCGATGTGGCTGGCACAAGATTTTCTCATTTATCCCGGCGCCTTCATCATCCGAGTTACCGAAGAGCACGCGATTAGCGACGGAAGATCGGAGGGCCTTGTGCCGTTTTACGATCACGGCGCTTTCATGGGTTTTACGGGTGATCCCCATGCGGACGTGGAAAAGCCAATCGGCACGATGATTGTCTTCCACGCAAACGGGGCGTGCGCGTTTCACCGTGCGTGCTATGTCGACGCGCTCCAGCGACGCGGTTTTCGTGTGATTCTCTACGAATTTCCCGGTTACGGCGGGCGCGGCGGTAGTCCGAACGAAGTGCAGATTGTGAACGAGGGGCGCGCCCTAGTTCAGGAGCAAATCGATGCTGGTAAAGGGCCGATTTATCTCCTGGGCGAATCGATTGGCTCCGGTCCCGCCGCGGAAATCGCGGGGCTAGAAAAGGACCGTGTAAAGGGGCTTATTCTCGTCACACCGTTCCATTCCCTCGTCGGTTTGGCGTGGTCGTATTACCCGCTTTTGCCCGTACCTCTCATGGTTCGAGATCGCTACGAATCGGCCACGAATCTTCAAAACTATCCTGGCCCGGTCTTCATCTTGCAGGCGGAGCACGATTATGTGGTGCGGGCATGGTCGACAAATCGTCTCTTCGATTCATTGCCGGGCAAGAAACTTCGCGTGATTTGTCCAGGCGCGGAGCACTCTACTTGGCCGAGCGAATCCGATGCGTCGTGGTGGGATCAAGCGGTCTCGTTCATCACGCAGAAATGACCACACCTCTTTTGAAACCGCGCCTCCGCTGGCCCTTTTTCGCAAAGCTTTTCATTGGTGGCTATTTGGCAGTTTGCTGTGCGATTTGGTATGGCCAAGATTTATTGATTTACCCCGGCACCCAAGTCCATTTGAGCGAGTCTGATGGCGAAAAACTGGGCGTTATTCGCGGAATGGAACCTTACTTTTTGGACGGACAGTTCATTGGATTTGTGGATGCAAAAAATGCGCCGCATCCCAAGGGAACGATTATTGTTTTTCATGGAAACGCTGTTTTTGCGGCGGATCGAGCCCTCTATTTTCCTGCTTTGGAACAGCGGGGTTTCCGCGTCATTTTGTACGAGTTTCCCGGTTATGGCGGGCGCCCCGGACATCCCAGCGAAAGCCAAATCGTGCAGGAGGGAGAAGCGCTCGTGAAAGAGGTGAATGTGGCGAAAGACGGTCCGGTCTATGTGCTCGGTGAATCGGTGGGAACGGGTATGGCTGCCGAAGTGGCGGGCATGGAACGCGATTCGGTAAAAGGTGTAATTTTAATCACGCCATTCGATTCCTTAGTCGACGTCGCTTGGGCGCATTATCCCTATTTGCCGATTCCGCTCATGCTGCGTGATCGATACGATTCCGTGCTCCATTTAGCGAAATATTCCGGCCCAGTTTTTATCCTTCAAGCGGAGCGCGATAAAGTCGTGCCATCGATCGCAACCGACCGTCTTTTTACATCGTTAGGAGACGCGAAAATGCGTTTGGTTTGCCCCGCTTCCGGGCACACCACGTGGCCGAGCGAGCCCGACGCAGCGTGGTGGGATCAGGCAGTTCAGTTCATCGAGAAATAATGGAAGAAGCTAAATTCCCTCCAGCGCGGCTAAGATGGTGCCGAGTGCATTTCCCTCGAGTCGATTGTTCACATAAATAAATCGACGTCTTAGGAGGCCGCCCGGCGGTTGCGGTCGCAAGAGATAGATCAATTCTTGCCGTGCGGGCGCGTTCACTTCCTGGACCTTTGCGTAGGGCTGAAACGTCTTTACGGCCTGCTCGTAGGTGCGGCCCGGTTTCAGTAAAAAGCGCGCGGAACAAAACTCGGCAGGCCACTCGCCCATCACCTCCAATTGCTGGGTCACCGTCGGCATTCGCGACCAACTATTGAGGGTGTGGCTCACTCCATGACGGCGCAAGACCTCGAAGTACGCGGCGCACAAAAGCGACTCGTTTCGCAGTTCCACGGAATAGTCCCAGCCCTTAGGTAATTTCCCTAAAAACGCGTCGAGCTCCCCAAGAAAATCGCTCTCCCGCCGCCACGTTCCTTCTTGAAATGGCGAGAATTCCAGGAACAGCGTACCCACCTGATCGCGCCACCGATTCAGCGGGCGCAAGAATCGCGTTACGAAAAGATCTGCATTTAAAAAGTGTTCGTTCACTTGCCCGGCACGTTGGCCGTAGCGCGGCAAATTGGGATATCGTTTCACAGTAATCTCCTCCGTCACTTTGAGAGACAGTTTAAAATCGCCGGGCACCTGAGAGAAAATGCCCTCCAACATCGTTTCCGTCGGGAATTGATAAAAACCGGCGTCCAGGCACACGGTCTTAAACGTCTCCGCGTACTCGGCCAGACACGCCGCCTCAAAGCGCTTGCTGGAGAACTGCCCTTTACCCGCGTAGCGCCGTGGTGAGTAAATCATACCCAGCCAGCCCTCGTATTTCCAAGAGGAGGTGCCTACATAGATCTGCTGCTCCGCAACTTGGCCCACCCGTTTCGCCAGTTCAGCCCGTGGAAAGAGTCCGCCGCTCATAGGATTCACGATCAGCCGAACTCGCTCCAACCGCAAGAATTGCTTCCGGAAAAACGCTCCCTTGTCAGACGACTCAGTTCGGGGCATCATTTACGGTTTCCTTCCTGCTGCCTCCTCCATGCACCCTCTGCCGTTCCTTAACCTCTGCATTCTTGGCCCCGGCCTTATCGGGGGCTCGCTAACGCTGGCCGTGGCACAGAAAAAGGCAGCCGCTCATCTGATCATTTGGGATCAAACCGATTCTGCTTTCCCATTGGTTCACCAACAACTTTCCAATCAGCGCGATGTTAGTTTCGAGACGACTACAGACATCGCCCGCGCGGTCTCCGGGGCTGACGCGATCATCCTCTGTGTGCCGATTCACTACATGGCTCCATTGGTTGAGAAAATCGTTCCGCATCTGCGTTCGCGCGACGTGCTCATTACCGATGTCGGCAGCGTCAAAGGCCCGGTCATGGCAATGATCTCCCCAATGATTTCGCCCCCAGGAAAACCCCGCGCGGCCCTTTTTATAGGTGGGCATCCCATGGCGGGCGGCGAAAAAGCGGGCTTCTCTGCCGCGCGCGGCGATTTATTTGAATCCGCGCAAGTGGTCCTCACCCCACCTCAAGATGTTCCAGAAACAGAATTCGCCCCGGCACTAAATCGGCTCAAACACTTTTGGCAATTGATCGGCGGACAACCGCTGGTTTTGGAGGCGACTTTGCACGATAAAATCGTCGCGCAAATCAGCCACACGCCGCATCTGCTGGCCGCCCTCGTCGCCGGCTCACTCGCTGGGCCAAATGAAGCGTTGCTTCGAAAACTCGCCGCGACGGGCTTTCGCGATATGACACGAATTGCGCAAGGTGACCCCGAGCTTTGGACTGAAATCCTCCTCGCCAATTCACCCGCAGTCATCGATTGTTTATTGGAATTGCAGAATCTCACTACACAAGCAATTGAACTGATCCGCGATGAAAATCGGCCCGAACTTCAGAACCTCCTGAAAAAGGGCCAAGCCCTCCGTCAAACCCTGCAAACTCAACCCCTTTCCCAAGTGACGAAGACATGAGCAGCGTCCCGGATTATCTCTCCATTCTTTCTGCCAGCCGAATTCGCGGCACCGTCGTTGTTCCCGGCGATAAAAGCATTTCTCACCGCGCCATTATCCTCGCCAGCCTGGCCGATGGCACCTCGCGGCTGACCGGATTTCTTTCCGGCGAACATTGCCTCGCCACGCTCCGCGCCATGCAAGCGCTCGGGGCGGCGATTGAACAGCGCTCGGAAACGGAAGTGATCGTAGAAGGAACCGGCGGTCTGCTCCATCCCACGCTCTCCCCTATCGATTGCGGCAGCTCGCCCACGGCTCTCCGGCTGCTCACGGGCATCCTCTCCGCGCAATCCTTCACCAGCCAACTTTTTGCTGACAACGTTTTAGCGAATACGCAGATGGACCACGTCGCTGAAGCCTTGAGAACGCTCGGCGCACATGTTAAAGGCATGGGGGATCGGTGCGTGCCGCCGCTCGAAATTGTCGGCTCATCGCTCGTGGCGACAAGCTTCACTTTGCCGGATGAGCACGCGCACGCCATTGACGTGAAATCGGCTTTTCTACTCGCCGCGCTTTTTGCGAAAGGCACCACAAGTTTGATCGAGAAAACGCCGTTGCCGGATCACACCGAGCACCTGCTCACGCATTTTCACGCGTGCATCGCTTTGGAAGAAACCGATGAAGTGAAAACCATTCGGTTGCGTGGTGGCACCAAATTGCATGCGAACGATTTTCACATTCCCGGTGATATTTCCTCCGCAGCACCTTGGTTGATTGCGGCCGCGGCCAGCCCGAATTCCGAGATCATTGTCAATGAAATCGGTCTCAACCCCACACGCACTGGAATCATCAATGTATTGCTGCGAATGGGCGCGAAAATTCAGGAAGTCGTGGCCGATCCTCACACGGAACCGACGGGCACTCTAAATGTTCGCGGAACAACATTACGCGCCACTAAAATTCCGTACGCGCAACTCACGCAAATCCTGAACGAGCTTCCGATTATCACCGTTCTGGCAGCGCTGGCGGAAGGGGACACCGAAATCGAACACAACGGCAAACTCAGCACGCGAGATCACGATCGGCTCGCCGCGATGCTCACGAATCTACGCGCGTTTAACGTGCTTGCTACCGAGCTGGAAGATCGGCTCGTGATTCATGGGAAAGCGAAAATCAAGCGCGCCGATGTCGATTCGTTTGGTGATCACCGAATCGCGATTGCCAGTGCGATTCTCGCGCTCTTCGCTTTCGGTGAATCCACGATCAACAACACCGCGTGCATCGCGAATTCGTATCCCTCCTTTAAGGCGGATCTCGATAAACTCGTCGTCCGCGAAGAACCTCCGGCCACCGGCATTTCCGGGTTCTTCGGGCTATCGCGGTAGCGAGAGCTTGATCAGCGCGGCAATGAGTGCTGCCACGGTCCGTCCCATTTGCAACTCAATCTGGGCCGAAATCCACCACGATACGGCAACGACGACTGCCAAGCCGACAATAACCAAGCCGAGGTCCCTCACGTATTCCCGGCGGGACTTGGCTCCTGTAACGAACGGTGTGGAGCACACCAAGACCATTGCAACAAGCGCCCCAAGTTGATGAGCCGTCATGACACAAATCGAGACTGTAAACGCTGCCAATGCGCAGAATAAATAACGCTGGACCTGTAGATTCAGTTTCTGTGCATGCACAGCGCGAGAATATCAAGACTCGGTTACGTTACGAAAGGAAATCGTCCGCCGCCGACAAGAATCACAAGAATCACTGCCCCCGATTCGAGCACGTGACATTCCGTGAACCATTCTCACCATTGCGTGTTCATGACGAATATCAACCGCCAGGTGAAAATACCCGCAAATAAGGCACCTAAACCGACCACAAAAAGCCCGGCCATCAATTCACTATAATCCCCGGAAAAGGTAATATTCCTGGGATCAGTTTCCAGGTATTGCAGATCGACGTGATCGCCTGCCTTATAATCTAGAAACTGAGAAGCATTGACTTCAAGCGAGCCCGATTTCAATCGGCCTCCAGCCGTTTTGTACGTGTACTCCAGATAGTATGTGTTATCTCCTCTCCCGCTTCTACTCCGAACTGCGTGCCGGTCCACAACATCTGCCGTAACGACCACGCCGTTCCAAAGAAAGTCAATTTGGTGGTAAACAGCCGAGCCACCCATTCCCATGAGCATGACTCCGATAAGGATGAAGAGGGGTGCACGAATCAGCGTGACGATGTAGCCCATAAACTTTTTTCGAAGAGTTGTTCAGAACTGTTTGACCTGTGGGCTTATCAGAAAATGGTTACAAGTCGACACTGAAAACTCAGGTCTGGAGCGATACGAGGGCGTCCTATAAAAATCGGGGCGGTTTGAAATTGCGGGGTAAGACCGAACCGCGTGCCGTGAGCAACTGGCCGAATTGGCTTGCCTGATTTGCGAGACGCGCGATCGATTGCGAGGAATGCTACATCGCGAAATGATGTGCGCATTCACCTTCTGTTGTGCCCGGAGTGCTCTGAAGAATTTCAGGCACGCCGAGCAGCCAAGAACGTTTTCTTAGACGTCGACGTTGTTTATCGCGTCGATGAGTAGGCGAAGATTGCCGTACTGATGGCGATCAAATGCGAGACGCAAGCGAGGCAGATCTTTGATATCGGTCTCATTCGCTTCTTGCGGCAGGGCCGAGCAGGCTTCGATTGTGCCGTTCGGGAAGAGAATGTGCTTAAATTCTTCGCGCCATTTCTCGATGTATTTTTGAGGAATGGCCTTGTTGAGTCGGATGATCAGGTCTTGATCCACAAACCGGTAGGAGTGGAAGATACGGTAGAACCGGGTGACTTCATCGCGAGCTTCGGCCAGGTTTTGCGTGATCTTGAACAGGTGGAAATCTTGTTCCGAAACGAGCTTGTCTTTGAGCAAGTGACCGCGCAGATAATCCATAAACGTCTGCCAGAACGTGCCGCCCTCTTCTTCGATAAAGACCATGGGGAAGACGCGCGCCTTGCCCGTTTGCACGAGTGTGAGTGCCTCGAATCCCTCATCTAACGTGCCGAAACCGCCGGGGAACAGCGCGATGGCGCTGGCTTCGCGCAGGAACGTGAGCTTGCGCGTGAAGAAGTATCGAAACGTTACCAGTTTCGGGTCACCGATGATCACTTCATTCGGATGTTGCTCAAACGGTAGGCGAATGTTGAGACCGAAGCTGTAGTCTGCTCCAGCACCACGCTGCGCCGCGCCCATGATCCCTTCACCCGCGCCGGTGATCGTCATGTAACCGACTTCTTTCATCATGGCCGCGAATTCTTTGGCGCATTGATACGCGGGATGTTCCGGCACTGTGCGAGCCGAGCCGAAGATCCCGATTTTCTTCTTACCGCGATAGGGTGCGAAGACCTGCTGCGCATAGCGCAACTCGCCGAGCGAGCGTTGGAAAAGAAGCGTATCGCCCGTGGAAATGTCTTGTTGCGAGAGCTTGTAGAGCGAGCCGATCATCTCAGAGAAGTCGTCGGCAAAATGCTCGCCAAGGTTCCAGGTGGAGACAAGGTTGCGGATGGCTTCGTCTTTAGCGGCGTCGCCCGTGAGGCGTGTGTTTTTCTTGTTGTTATTGTTTTGAGGCATAAATCGGGTTCAGTGGGGCCGTTGATCACAACTCTCGTGATTAGCGGGTAAGGGGTAGCCTAGCGCGCTCCCAGCGATGAGCAAGGGGAGAATGTTCATGTTCTTACGGATTCACTGGTTTCGTCGATGGTTTTAGCGAATCGGGCGTGCCACGCATCGTCGTCTCTAGGTGGTCGGGTTTCCACTCCAGCGTTCCGTCCTGCAAGATTTGCGTGATCACTCCGTGCAACGAACCGCCCGTCGTCTGCACGCGATCACCAACAGAAAAACTCCACGTTCTTGAAATCTCATCGATAACAGTTAACATCGCATCGCGATCCAAAATGCCGGTGATGTAGTCCGCAACGGCTTTACTTGCGATTTTTACTTTCGCCGCAGAGACACACGAGATTTCTCGACCGACCAACGTGGAACCAATCGCTGCAAATGTATTTCCGTTCGAGAACAAAAATGGCGCGCTGCGATGCGCTTCAAGCAGGAAGTCGATGCTGTCGATGAGCGGTTCCGGCGACGCAGCAAACTCTTCCCAATCCCTTTTCACAGCATCGTGATTTCCCGGATTGAGACCGTGCTGAGCCTCCGCTCGGTGACACACCATTTCATTGATGCTTCGAACCGCAGACCACGCGGGCAGCGTCACGCGTTTCTCAAGCATGGCGCCGCTTCTCGCTGCGGAGAATTACACCTTCCAGCGCTCGATCAATTTCCGCTGCAACTTCTGGTGTCGCTGGTTTTAGCTCGGGTTTTCCTTTCGCCAAACTCGGCTCTGCGATGAATCGAGCCTGCATGGCTAAACCCAGTTCAAGCGCATCCGCGATGAACTCACGATCGGTGTCGGAGAGAGCGATATTTTTCGGTGAATTGCCCACAGAGAGAGGATAGACCCTAGGCGTATCCTCCACAAGCGACTGGGATAATTCTTGCGAAATTAATCCAGCTCGTTCTGGCTCAAGGGTCGTATTTGCGTGGCCAAAATCGTAAGAGTGGCTCGCGCCGTCTAACACTCACAAGATGATGGACCTTTTTTCGATTAAAGAACGTGAATATCCAGCAGCTTAACTAGCATCTGATTATCTATTACTTTAACAGAAAACTCTAAGGATAGATCAGACTGTTGTTCTTCTTTGGTCCAGAGTGGAATTACAACCATATATTGCTCAAATGCCTGGGTGTTTACCCTTACAATCTGGATCAAATCATAGACTTCCGGGGGGAGGCTGGACAAGAGTTCGTCCGTAATCTTTGACAGCTCTTTGTATGTCTTTTGCATTGAGTCGAACACCCGAAGTCAGTATCTCAATTTCGAAGTATCTCTTCAATACTAGCATTCTAGTGAGATTTTCTGCTAATTTTTTGATCTTATCAGACATAGCAAGTTTGCGGAGTATGGGGATTGCAATTGAACATGCTTCTATTTCCATGGGTTTACATATGTAAATTTATTTTCTTGCCTAAACCACGGTTCATCGCAGTACCACTGAGCGTTGAAGTACCAAGTTGGATCTTGCATGATTTGCCTCCAAGTGGCGCTAGGAAACGTAATAATCTCAGCGTGGTCAATGTCGCAGGTACCAAACTGATGCAGCTCTGGAAACCATACCAGAATCCCTTCTGCGGTGTAATCGTTAACCTCTTGGACTAAATCGTACCCTTGATAAGTACGCCATTGCTGAGGGTCATAATCGAGATGGCCGTTACTGTAAAGTGAAGCACTATCCACTGAGAAATCTCGCAGAGGTATGGCGGACGGTTCATAGAAAGTGCCCTCCGTAATTTCGAGGGTTGGATTATCTATCTTAAACGATCTATTCGGCGCTTCGGCTAGATAATCAACAATGTCCTGCGGTACCATAATGCGTCCCCAATTTGCGAGATTCAGGTGCTCGTGTCTACGTCATCCCAATTCGCATTACCATCTATCAGCCAATTGAAGGCGTAATGTCGATAGTAGCAGACAGGTAAGATTAGGCCGCACATATCGGTTCCGTCGAGATGGCGCTTCGAGCCGCCCAGTGATACCGAAAAATAAGGTCTGCCTCATCAAATATCTCCTCGGCAGGGCGAAGATGGGCGTCTTCGATGAGTTGCGCACGTAAATTTACCACGATCGTCATCCGTAAGGTCTGTCAATTTCAAGCAATACGTAACTGAAACCAGTAAGTACATATAAATTAGCCATTTCCCTCAATCGCCTCCAATTTTCTCAAAAACCTCCTAAAATGACCTCCAAATATATCAAAGTCCTCATAAAGTGACCTCCAGTTTTTTAAATATCCTCGTAAAGTGACCTCCAATTTACTCAAAAACCTCCTAAAGTGACCTCCAAATTTATCAAAGAGCTCATAAAGTGACCTACAATTTCTTCAAAAACCTCCTAAAGTGACCTCCAAGTATATCAAAGTCCTCATAAAATGACCTCCAGTTTTATCAAAAACCTCGTAAAGTGATCTCCAACAGCAAGACCAAACTGAACGAAGTACATAAAAAAAAAAAACCATCACCATTGCTTGAAGCCACCGCACATCAAGCATCAACTTGGGCCTGTTTTCAGAATTCGCGCTTTTGGGACCCCCTTTTCCGGCACATTCGAAAACTTGGGCAAAAACAGGGTTTTTCCCGGATGAGCTTATTTTGTGACGATTTCGCGAAAGTTCCTCGGCGCTGGTGTGGGTTGGAGCGAGAACAAAGAGTTGTTGTTTGCGTTTGATGTCCCCAGTGGTGATTCCACCGGATGCATTCACGTATTCGGATGTTTTTTTGAATTCGGTGGTGGAGTGCGTGTTTTGGACCAAAATGAGGGTTCCCACGAGTTTTCAGGCTCCCAAATTGTGTAGGTCTGCAACTGGC
>CAVURW010000002.1:0-6462 GCA_963743595.1 uncultured Verrucomicrobiae bacterium | reverse complement strand
AGGGCGACTGGCCCATCCGCAGCTGCTCGAGCTGCTGCGCTCAGCCCACAGCTATGTCGCTTCGTCAGTCGGCTTGGAAGCGTTCTCCATTGCTGCTCTGGAAGCGGCCTCGGTCGGCTTGCCCATCATTCTCTCGAACCAAATAGGCCTCAGCGATTTTCTTGCCCCAAACGAATTTCAGACCTACCCATGCCAAGATACCGCGAGACTCACGGAGCTTCTTAAAAGCGCCCATGCCCGCTGCCTCACCCTTGACCCCCGAAAGCGAACTCGCCGCACGACAACAACGGCACCAAGCCCTGCGCAGCCGGTTCTCCGCCGAAGAAGTAGCCCGGCAAATTCTGGCCTTGGCAGCAACGTGACGTTGCATCCAAAACCAGAGTGACGCTGGACACATAATGACTTCGCTGTCACCTGCCTTCCTGCCTCTAGGCCCGAAGGGACGGCTTCATGTTCAGCCCAGGCTCAGGAGCGAAGCGACGCAAGCCTGGGTTCGCCCAAAAAAGCGACTGCAGGCTGAAAGTCCTGCGTCAAATGACTCTTGAGCAGAGATGTCACCACTGACACATATTGCATATCAAACGGTTTGACGCGTGCTTACAGCCCCGCAGAACCATGGGAAAAAACCATCTCGAAGCCGCTCCAGCCGAGCTACACCAATCCATGAACGAGCACGTCGAAGAGCTCGGCAAACACATCGACGCCCTCAATAAACAGATCCGGTCGATGCCGATGCCAGCTCAAAGCCAAGGATCAGATCCTGCAATCGGTCGATGGCGTCGGCCAAATCGTCTCCACCACCGTCCTGGCGCTCTTACCGGAATTGGGCACACTCACTAAAAGCCAGGTCGCTGCGTACAACCAAGATAGCGGGCAACGTGACGTTGCATCCAGTAATAGCCGGCCAGCCTGCGCACCAACCCCGTCTTGAAAGAGATGTAAGACCGACTCAAGGCCGCCGGTAAACCCTCCAAAGTCGCCCTCGTCGCCGTGATGCCCACGCAGCCACTTCCCCTCAACCACAACAACATCCCGCCACCCACTCCACCTCGAAAGCCTGCCTTCCTTGCCTTCCTCAAACACTCCAAATTAACCCGCAAATAAAAATAAAATTACAGTTGCTGGGCTGGGCTTAGTAGGTACTACCTAATCTTTAGCCAGCCGGACATATTCGCCCTGCCACTCTGGCGGGGGCGGATCGACGCGATAACCCGAGAGCCGCGTGATCTGAAGTTCAGAAGCCGGATCACCACCGTATCGGAGGGAGCTAGCGGTTCGGAAAGCCGTTTCAGCCTCGTCCCACGCACGTGCCCACAGAAGATCCAGGCCACGCTCGTAATGAACCGCCCAAGCCGGGAAATCGGGCGCAATTTCTTTCAGGCCAATCAATTCGTAAATGAGCACGGCGATGCGTTTCCCTTTCACGACAATTTTATCCAGCTTACGCGCATGAACAGCCGACTCCGCAAGCGGGTACGTATTCGGCCCCATGATGATGGAGGTTTTGTAGTCTTTATTGGTGGGCTCCAGTCGCGCCGCCAGATTCACGTCGTCGCCCATCACGGTGTACTGTTGCTTTTGCGCCGAGCCCATGTTTCCAGCCGAAACGACGCCACTATTAATACCCATACGCACCGTGAATTTGTAGTCGGCACCATCTGGCAGCTTTTCTTTGAGTGCTTGCGCCGCCTCGTGCATGTACCAGCAAGCTCGGCACGCCTGGATGGCGTGGCGGGGATCCTCTAAAGGTGCACCCCAGATGGCCATAATACCGTCGCCATTATATTTATCTACGTAGCCATCGTATTGGATGATGATGTCGCTCATCGGGGTCAGGTAACGATTGATCAAGCCCGCTAGGAAATCGGGATCGAGCTTCTCTGAGACGGACGTGAAACCCTCCACGTCTGTGAAAACGATCGAGGCCGGCTGTTTACGGCTTCGATAATACCCAGCTGGATTTTGTTCCAAGAGCTGAAGCACGCGCGGTGAGGTTACTGTGGAGAAGAGCCGACGCAGGACTTCGCGCTCTTCACCCGCCCGTGTGTAGTACGAGTAGGTGTGCAGGATGAGCGTGAAGAGGATCAGCAGCGTGGGGGCCATCCATGGAAAAGCGATGTGGCCAAAGACGAGAAAGGCGACGCTGGCACCGATATATGCGGGCAAAAAGAGCGCGTGAATGTAGAGCCCACTATTGGAGGAGATCAGGTAGTGCAAGAGCGCGGTGAGCAAGGCGATGACCAGACAAACGAGCACGCACTGGAGATAATTCAGCTCCGCGAGAAAGCTATTATTAAAGAGATTATTTAGGAGTTGGAGATGCACCAGCGTGCGCGGGACCTCCGGCTGCAGCGGAAGATTTCCATGATCGGGACCGCCCGTATAGCCTTCTCCCACCACCACCAGCTTATCTCTGAGAACGTCCCTGTAGAGCGGATCGGTGGCGTGATCCAGTAGGGTCACGAACGAGCATTTGGCGATTTCTTTAGGGAACACGAACCGTGGCAGAATGGTGGCGCGCAACTGTTGATCGATCGGAATCGTCCATGAGCCGTCAGCCGTTTTCAGAGCGAGGTATTGCCCAGGAACCACGAAGAGGGATGGGAGCTTGCCGGAATCGGGCGCATTTAAATCGCGAATCGAGAGATCGTGAAACAGGAGGAACGCTGAGAGGGCGAAGCTAGGCGTGTACTGCACAGGACCGCCGGGAACTTGAAACGCGTAGATCACGGGAATGTGACGGTAGACCGAATCGGGATCGGAATTGACGTTGATCGGCGCGATGTTATACCCAGGCGCAGCAAGAATATCCTTCATCGGCAAATGCAGCGAGTGGTAGATGGGAAGCGTGGCCCCGGCGGCGACACAGCCCGGCGGCAGTAAAAAGGGCTGAAGCTTCTTGATCCACTTAGCCTGCTGGACCTGTTCGTCCGCTAGGAGTCGTCCCTCCACATGGGGATCATCCGGAAATTCGTAGGCAAAAAGGATTTGCGGTGCCAGTTCACCTTGCTTGCGGATATCCTCGAAATTGATGAGATGGCTTTGAAACTCCCGATTTCCGGCTGCTTCGATCTGATGAAGCGTTTGCTCCTCCGGCGGTTGGGTCGGTAAACTGGGCGTGTTCTGGCGGATAAGAATATCGAACGCGACGACCTTCGGTTTGTAGACGTCGCCGAGCGCTTGCAGGAACAAATTCCAGTGCCGCCGCGTTTGCCAACCGTCGCGATTCCATAAGCTGGCGTTGCTGAGGACGTTCTTGGAGGAATCGACGAACGTGTGGCTCGGATCGACCGAGTCATCGTCGATCGGGACGAAAAAGAGCTCTGGCGCGGCATCAGCGGGAGACACTCGATGCCAAAATCGAAAGAGTAGATCGGTAATCGAGTTATCGATCTGTTTCGAGAGTGGGAGAAACTGAATGAATAGCGGGAGCCAGATCGAGACGGCGAGGATGAACGTCGGATGAGTCAAAATCCTAAGGAACGTCGACGCTGTCCGGGAGGGATCGATCAATTTTGTGGACCTAGAAAACATTTGGATGTTATATCACGCTGTCAATGTTACGGAACCGTGATCTCTGGGGCCAGTTATGAAGATGAAGAAGCGAGCCATTCTCTATTTGTGTGGCTTGCTCATCGCCATCGCCCAAAACACGGCTTTCCCTTTTCCTCCTTCCCCCTCACCGGCCCCACCGCCTTCTGGACCATCTTTTGTTGGGAACAATAGCAGTGGTCCGGTGTTTGGCTTGCGGGGCACCGATCTGGGTCGTTATGTGGCTCATGAGTTGGACCCGACTCGCCCGGATCGTGAATCGTTAGCGATCCCGCAGGAGGCGATGGACCTCTGCTTACAGGCCCTCATGCGGAATCACTACACACACGCAGGGGTCGATTCGAAAGAGACCTCAAAAAGCCTAGTTCCTCCCGCTGGATCGAACGATAACCCCTACTTTTCCAGCCCCGTTTTCTACAGCAGCTACCAATATGCCCGAATTCAGGACACGCTCCCGACGATCGGTCTGGACGGTGATCAGCATAAGGGCACGATCGGGTTCGATTTCAACAGTATTGGGGGAACGGTGGTCGGATTCAATTTCAACTACACCAACGAAAACCTTTCGCTATCTGATGGTGGCACGGACCTCACAAACTCCAGCAACAGCTATTTCTTCTCATCGTACGTTGGGAAAAATTTCGAAGGCTGGGTGAACGTCGGTGGTTCCTTCACTTATGGCAGGACAGATTCCGATTTTCGCGCTGATACGAACAGCGTCTTCGGCCCGATGGACTTCGGTCAATTTACCCGAGAAGACAGCTATGCGCTTTCTGCATTTGTGGGCATCTCTCACACGTTTGGCGCGTGGTCGGTCGCCTCAACGCCCTCATTCATCTGGGATGCTAATCGGTACGACTTCCCGACGCCCGTTGAAGACGGATTCGGCGGTTTCGGGCCGACCGGGTTGCAATCCCAGGGCCGAAATGAATCGAGCTTCTACTGGATGAACAACGTGGGCTATGCGGTCTCCGATAAACTTACGGTGACTGCGATCGGCAATTGGACGCGGAACGTGGGGATCGAGCCGATCGTCGCTCCGGGCTTCGATGAGCTCAGTCGCGGCTGGATGACCTTTGGGAGCGAGGTTGAATACAAATTCAACACGCAAGGAAGTGCTCAAATTCGCTTTGAACACGATGTGTTTGCTGGTCATACGGACAATTTCCGCCTCAAGGGTGGAATTAGTTATTCATTTTAACCTTTTAATTTTTTACTTGAAAACGGCAGATACGTCATTAGTCTGCTGGGAAATTTAAGGAGAGAAGAATTATGAAGATGAATAAGAATTTTTTAATGTTGGGTATTTTGTTGACGGCTCCCCTCTGTGTCCATGCGCAGATGTCGATGTCCTCCCAAGGACTGGACCAGTACGCCGCTCACTTCCTGGATCCCATGTCTCCAGATAAAGAGACGCTGACGGTTCCTCAATCCACGACAGACTATGCGGTGCGCGACTTGAACCGGACCTTTAACACCACCGCCGGCGTGGAAATGATGTCTCATCCCAAGGAGATGAAGGACATGAAGCAGATGGCTCCCGTGCAGGAAGATTCCTGGTTCTCCGATCCCGTTTTCTACACCGATTACCAGTATAGCAAGATCCAAGACAGCCTCCCCGCTGGAATCGGCAATGATGGTGACAAGCATAGCGGCACAGTCGGTTTCGACGCCGTGACCTTCTGGAAGACGATCGTCGGTTTCAATTTCACCTACTCGAACACCGATCTCACTTCCATAGCAAGTGGCGGTGGTTTCCCGACCAGCTACTTCACGAACTCCAGTGATAGTTACTTCTTTTCCAGCTACGCGGCGAAGAACTTCATCGACTGGATCAACGTGGGTGCTTCGTTCACCTACGGTCGAACGGATGCGGAATTCCGCAGTAACACGCCGGCTTCTTCCTTCGGTGGATTTCCGTTCCCTGGTACGAACTTCATCCAGGACTCGCGGGTCGATTCCTACGGATTGTCTCCGTTCATCGGTTGCGCGCACACGTTTGGCCAATGGTCATTCTCCTCTACGCCGACCTACATCTGGAACTACAATCACTACCACTTCGATCAAGGCCGGGCGGGTGCTTTTGCACTGCCTCAGCTCCCTGGAACTCGCACGATCAATTCCAGTTTCCTGTGGTTAAACAACGCACAGTACGCAGTGAATGAACAATGGAAAGTCGAAGCGATTGTTAACTGGACCCGCAATGTCTCAACAGCGACGCTTACAGCGCCTGGCTCAACTCCTGTCGATAAGGGCTGGATGACCTTCGGTACGCGAGTCGATTACCAATTCAACAAAGCGGGTGAAGCGCACGTTGAATTCGACCACGACGCTTTCAGCGGTAATACCGATGATTGGCGCATCAAGGGCGGCATCACCTACGCGTTCTAGAAGGAGCGGTTTTTCGATCAGGCCCGGTCTGCTCAAAAAGCGACTGCTTGCGTAAGATTGTTTGATATCAACCACATCTCTTGCAAGCAGGGCATCATTAATTGTTTGCCCGACGCGGCACCTTTGTCATCATACGGGGCATGGTTCATTCGCCTCTCGATTTTCCTCACCGCCGCCGCAACGTTCTTACTGGAGATTGGGTTCTCGTTTCGCCTCATCGAACGAAGCGACCCTGGCAAGGTAAACAGGAAGAGGCGCCGCCCGATAATCGCCCTGAGCACGATCCGAGCTGCTACCTCTGCCCTGGAAACAGCCGTGCGGCAGGCGTGGTGAACCCGGCGTACACATCCACATTTGTCTTCACGAACGACTTTGCCGCGTTGCTTCCTGAGGCGGGTGCCGTTCCTGCCAGCGACGACCTGTTTCATGCAGAGCCGGTCGCGGGGGAGTGTCGGGTGATTTGCTTTTCGCCCCGGCACGATTTGACGTTGCCGGAGATGCCCATAGAGCAAATTGGAT
>CAVURW010000001.1:0-37296 GCA_963743595.1 uncultured Verrucomicrobiae bacterium | reverse complement strand
GCGTGATTTATGAGCCGGTGAGTCAGAGTTATCTGGGACTGGAGCTATCCGACGCCACCTACTGGACCTTCTCATGGCCCAAGGTTAGTGAATTAATTGCCAAGTCGGCCCGCTATCAATCGCGTATGCAGGAACTGAGCAATGACGGCCTGCAAAGTTATGCGCCGGATCCCTCTGCGGCGCTTCCGCCCCTGACGACACCCTCGACACCCCCGCCGCTTCCTCCGAATCCGCCCCCGCCCGTCATCCCTTCTGCCACCACGCCGACCGATACAAACTCCATTTTTAACCTGCCGCCACCCGATCTGACTCCTCCTTCCCCATCGCCCGCAGCGAACTCTCCGACACCGAGTCCCATGCCAACGCCCAACGCCGCCGCAGCGCCCGATCTCGCCTCCAACCCCATTCCGGATGCGCCCGTAATGATCTGGAAGCCGCTCGATACAAGAAAAGTGATCTCGGGCATCCCTTGTATTTTATGGGTCGGATCCAGCCCGAACGGCGAGACGATTCAAGCCTACTGCACCACCGACCGAGTTCCCGATCTTGACGCCGCACTAGTGAAAGTGCGTGTGGTGAACGAACCGATGGCGCTGGTGCCGCTGCGGGAAATCGTTCCGCCGCTTGTCTTTCTGGTTTACGATCAACTCCACAAAAGCGGCGTCTGGCCGGTCGAAATCAATTGGGGTTCCAAGAAAAATCCGTCGCTATTCCGAATCTCGGAAACGCGCGATGTCGCCTACTCGCCTAAGCTCTTCACCATCCCGGCTTCGTTCCGTAGAACGACCTTGGTGAGCATGGACGGCCTCGCCGCTCCGTTAAAACCGACTTCGCCGTAATGTAACGAGGTTCGGTGAAATCCATGCTGATCCCTCCAATCGCTTCATAAAACCAGTCGATTGGCCTTGGGGCGACTACGGGATGATTTTGACACATGGAATGACAACACACCAGGCGCGGCACGATGGGTTTTTAATGATTTCCTAGTCAGCTCGGCTACTTAGGCTTCCAGTTGTTCACCTTGAAATGGTAGTCCCCTGAGCCGATGTCATAGTCTGCTGCGTCGTCTTTTGAATCGATAAACTTCACCCCGGGCGCAGTTGCGCTAGGAGCGCCTCCTTCGGTCACATCGTCGGGTAAATTTGATGGGACACGCACCCTGGCTGACGTGTTTGCGGGAATGGTGATATCCAGTTTCAGTCCGCCATCCACTAACTCCCAATCGCAGACGATCTTTCCCTGAATTGAATCGTACTCGGCCTCGGCCGCAGTCAAACCGGGCTCAATAGCAGGAGCGATGAGAAGGGTCCGATAACCGGGCGACCGGGCTTGAATTCCGCCAATCTCCGCGATCATATATTCACCTACCGACCCGAAGGCGTAGTGGTTAAACGAGTTCATTCCACTATCGGCAAAGCCCTTCTCTGGCGTCCATCCATTCCAGCGCTCCCACATGGTCGTGGCTCCGTTGCGAACCTCAAAAAGCCATGAGGGGTAGTCTTCCTTTAACAAGACTTGGTAGGCCAGGTCATCCCGGCCAGCTAAATGCAGCGCGGGCAGTAAACGGGGTGTGCCGATGAAACCGGTTGCTAACCCATGAAAGCGATCAATCTCCTTCGCGAATTGCGCCGCCACCTTGTCCTTCAGATCCGGCGGAACCAGCCCCATGGTAAACGCTAACGCGTAACCGGTCTGGCTGCTCTCTTTAATTCGGCCATCGGCGTCGATGCAATTGGCAGCAAATGCTCGCGCTATTTTGTCCGCTTCGGCTTGATAAAGTGCCGCATCGTCGGTCTTACCAATCGCAGTTGCCATCTCGGCCATCAACCGAAAATCGTAAGCGGCGTAGGCGGTGCCAATCTCTGTGACGCCCGCGCCACCCCCTAAGTTTAACCAATTGCCGTTGCCGATCCGTTCTGAGTAAAGCCCCTCTTTGCCCCGCGCTTTTACAAACTCCATGAACCTCTGCATGGCCGTGTAATGGTCTCGGATGACCTGGGTATCGCCATAAGCCTGCCACATTCGCCACGGACAGATAATCCCTGCATCGCCCCAACCGACGTTAAATCCGTTTCCTGGGCCAAATGTGGGGGCATGATCGGGAAAGTGTCCGTCTGGTTGTTGAGCGTCGTCACAAACATCGGTTAGCCACTTGTTAAAGAAAGCCGCCACGTCGAAGTTGAGGAGGGCGGTGGGCATAAAAAAGTTCATGTCGCCGGTGTATCCACAGCGCTCGTCCCTCTGACAGCAATCAGTCGGAACCCCCATCATGTTCGAGCGTTGAGACCACTGAATGTTCTGTTCGAGCTGGTTCAAAAGTGAATTTGAGCAGTGGAACGAACCTACTTGGTGGAAGGAGGTGTGAAAAACCTCGGCGGTGAAATCTTCTGGCTTCGGCATTGCAGTCAATCCGCTGACTTGCACATAGCGAAAACCCAGGCAAGTAAAGAGGGGCTGATAGGTTTCAGTGCCCGCTCCTTTACAGGTGTACCGGAGGACCTGTCGATCCCCCTGGCTAAGATGTCCAGCGTGTAGATTGTCCATGTAGACGGTACCGTTTGGAAGGAGGACTTCATTCAATTGCGCGGTCACCACAACACCGGCATTTTCGTGCAACCTCATGCGACACCAACCGGCCAGATTCTGACCGAAATCGATTACATACACCCCAGGCTTGGGATTTGTAACGGTCTTACCGCTAATCTCTTGAGTCACGCGAATCGGTTCGCTGCGTTGGGCCACAAGTGCGCCTGCCTTTGGATTGGAGATGGTCACAGGAGGCCATGCTGAGTCACTGAATCCCGTGTTGTCCCAGCCCGGCACCTCACGTAGAGCGTCGTACGTCTCGCCCTCGTAAAGACCAGAGAGCCTCATCGGCCCGTCAGTGGTGCCGCGCCATTGGGAGTCCGTGGCCACTACCTGTTTTGTGCCATCGGCGTAATCAATTTCAAGTTGTGCTTTGAACTCGGGTTGATCACCGTAAATCGGACAAAGCTGCGCTCGCCACATTTGCCAATAGCCGGAGTACCAACCATTTCCAAGAATCGCACCGATCACGTTTTCACCAGAGCGTATAGACGTGGTCAGATCATAGGTTTGGTATTGAACTCGCTTCGAATAATCTGTCCATTCCGGTGCAAGAACATGGTCTCCGACGACCTGGCCGTTTAGATGAAGCTGATAAAGTCCCAACGCAGTAGCGTACAGCATTACTCTTTTAACGGGCTGGGTCACCTTGAATGAGGCTCGGAGATATCGAGGCTCGGCAGGCGGTTCTTGAATCGAAACGCGGTCTCCCTCTTTATAGTCACGAGTAAACGACTCGCCGTTAAAATTATACTCGATGTGAAGCCCTATTTTTGTTTTCGCAGGTGCGCCCACCGCGCCGCTATTTACACTTAATGCCAAACTGTTCGCATTCAAACCAGTCGGCTTGATCTTGGCGGCGAGTTCCGCTGTGACATCGTGCTCTTCCGGGCTGCCCACCACATGATAAAAAGCTTTTGTTACCTCCAATTTTTGGAGTGGCTTATCGGCTTGATCGACGCCTATCCACGACGCAGCCCAATCCGCCGGATTTAGCAATCCCATCGACCAAAGCGCCGGTTGACTCCACTCACTGACACGATCGTGCTGATCCCACACGCGCACTTTCCAATAGCAGCTTTCACGTGATTGCAATCCGGTCCCAGCATAATGGATCTGGTTGTCGTCCTGCGAAATCGTCTTCCCACTATCCCATAAATCGCCGTGATCTTGTGCCAGATTCTCCGGTTTTGAGGCCACCAAAATCTGGTAAGCGGACTGCATCGTTCCCCGTTCGTGAGATTGAATCTCCCAACTCAACCGTGGGGCTTTCGCATCAATTCCCAATGGATTGGCGAGATACTCGCAGCGTGGATTTACGACTGTTGTGCCCGAAGCAATCGATGAAATGAGCACCAATAAAATGAGAATGAGAGAAGGCAAGGACTTAATTTGGCAAACAGAACTTCCCGGGAATCGGGCCTTGCTTTAATTAACACGGATCTTAAAAGGAACCCAAATAATAGATGACGTATCTCGTCATTTCGAGAAGCCGAGGCAGAGCTAAAACACCGTCAGATTATCGGGTTAGCGAGGCACCCGCAGCCCGCCGACGATCCCCTTTTTGGAGAGTAACACCTGCCATAGTTGGACGGCACGAGCGCGAAAGTTGCCCGCACAACTGAGGAGATAGAAGCTCCACATCCGGTAAAAGCGCTCGTCATATTTCGGGTCGGCTTTTTGCAGGGCGGGCCAGGCATTTTTGAAGTTCTGGTGCCAAGCCATTAGAGTCAGGTCGTAATCGGTTCCGAAATTATGCCAGTCCTCAACAATAAACAGATGTTCTAGAGCGTCGGTAAGTTGTCTCATTGAGGGAATTTCTCCATTGGGAAAAATATAAGTAGTGAGCCATCGGTAACTATCCATTTCAGCGGCGTTGGAACCGATTGTGTGCAGCAAGAAAAGGCCGTCGTCATTAAGAAGGCGGCTAGCAATCTCCAGAAACTTTCGATAATTCTTGTGGCCGACTGCTTCAATCATACCAAGTGAGACAATCCGGTCAAAAGTACGTGGATCTGGCAAAGGCGTACGGTAATCCTGAAGCAAGATTTGCACCGGGAGGCCGGCACAATCCTTTTGAGCGTAAATCTGCTGCTGCTCAGAAACAGTGATCCCCACGACTTCTACTCCATAGCGCTCTGCTGCATAACGGGCCATTCCACCCCACCCACAACCGATATCGAGCAGGCGCATCCCTCTCTGGAGTTGTAGCTTTTTACAGCACAGTTCCAGCTTCTGCTGTTGAGCACCGTTCAGATTGGCGGCATCCTTCCAATAACCGCACGAGTAGCTGAGGGTCGGGTCCAGCATCGCCGTAAACAGCTCGTTGCCAATATCGTAGTGCTTACGACCGACCTCAAACGCCCGGCGTGAGCTTTGTAAATTCACAAGGCGAGCCCGCAGGGCATCAAGAAGGAGCCAATTGGATCGAACGAAGCTCCCTCGGATTTTTCCTTGATCTCGAAATATCCGAAAAAAGAACCCGTCCAGGCTTTTGCAGTCCCACCAACCGTCCATGTAGGACTCACCCAACCCGAGATTTCGATCGATCAAGAGCCGATCATAAAAATCTCGATTATGAATCTGGATATCCCATGGGTTAGGTCCATTAACAATAATTCCAACAGAGGCGAGTAGAGAATCAATATTAGTATGAGCGGGCATTCTTTAAGGGTAGCGAATACCGAGCCAAGATGTTAACTCGTCCTATCGATTTCCGAGAATGTTACTACTGCTAAATGATATAAATAAAACAGTTCGCAAGTATTGCACGCCTATTTAAAGTGTTAAGTCCCTCATGTAATCCCAAAAGGGTGCATCTCGAGTGTCGATCGGACCGTTACGGGTTGCAGTAAATGCTTGTCGCACGTTTTAAAGAGGGAGGAGAGCGTTTGTGTGGTGCGCACTTCGATCCAAAAATCATCCGAGCCGCCTCGTCCGGGGGCGATGTAGCGCAAGAATTTCTTTAACAGGTTGAGTTGTATCGAGTCGGGGCGATTCAGTTGATGCGTGCCGATATGGATTTGCTGGATGTATTCGTGGATATCCGCCAGTGTCGGTGAGGGTGGCGTTTCACTGAAGAACGAGGCGCGGATCTGGGCGAAGATCCACGGGTTGCGAATGGCGTGACGACCGATCATGAGTCCGGCCGCGCCGTGGGCTGCGAGTTCGTGCGCGATGGCGGGGTTATCGATATTTCCATTGGCGAATACGGGAAAGGGGAGCGCCCGAATGGCTTCTCGAATCGCGCTGTAGTGGACGACAGGGCCGTAACCTTCGCGGACCGTTCGTCCGTGCACCGTGAGCGCGTCGATGGGATGTTTATGAAATAACTCAATGAGAGCGGGGAATTCGCTTGGCTCATGAAAGCCGAGGCGAGTTTTGACGGTGAATTTCAGGTGGATGGCAGGACGCAACGCTGTGAGGATTTCGTCCACCTTGAGCGGATTTTTCAGCAGACCGCCACCGGCCTCTTTCTTGCAAACAATCGGCGCGGGGCAACCGAGGTTCAAATCGATTCCGTTGATGGGCAGTTTCTGGAGGAGGCGAGCGGTCCGAACCATCGCGGGGATATCTTGACCGATCATTTGCGCTTGGATCGGTCGGCCGATATCGTTTTCGACTATTGAGGCAACGATGTGCCTTTCCGGGCGCGAATCCCTGTGCACGCGGAAATACTCGGTATAGTAGAGGTCTGGCGGACCGTAGCGCGCCTGTACGCGCCAGAACGCGAGATCGGTAATGTCCTGCATCGGAGCGAGAATGAGGATGGGGCAGGGCGAGGGGACCGGGCGCTGGAGGAAATCGGGAGGCATAATCGGAGCAGTAGTTTTTACATTTAAGTTGGCAAAAGCCGCTAATGGTATTAGTAAGGGAGTTATGAAAATGACGAAACCGCTAGTTCTGTGCGCTGTTATCGTGGGAGCATTGGCTTCTGCGGCTCAAGCTGACGTAAACGATAAGTCGTATAACTTCGATGTGCCGCTTCACCCGCTGGTGAACTATACCACGGCTGGCACGCCCTATTTCTTTACGCCTGACCCGAGCTACGCCTACCTCCAGTACCCCACGAATGCAGAGGCTATGTATGGGCATTTCTATTGCACTCTGAAGTACAATACCACCCGCCCGGTGGATATGAATTCCAATTCCAACCACTAGGCCGTCCGAGTCAGACGAACTGTAAGAATTCACTGATTTAGCGGTGAATTTTCCATTAGTTGACCTTTTATCCGATAGTTGGTCTGCCTGCTGCTTCCCCAGGCAGCATGGCCGACGGATTTAACCTAGGACACAAGCTACGGGGGATTCGGTTGGGGCAAGGATTGACGCTGCGGGAACTCGCCCGGAAGGCGGGCTGTTCTCCCAGTTTTGTATCTCAAATTGAATTGAACCAAGCTTCGCCTACCGTTGCGAACCTTGCCAGGATTTGCGACGCGCTCAAGCTCACCGTTTCTGACTTTCTACAGAACGACGTCTCCTTGCGCGAGCCGGTAGTGGGTAAGCTCGGGAATGAGCGGCCCGTAGCTCTCCGATGGAGCTCAGCCAAGTTACAGCGCATGCTGCCTGCCGATGTGGCCGTGCCCTTTTCAGCGATGATTTTGACCTTAGATGTGGGTGGCAGCACTCCACCCAGGGGCTCTCGTCGCTCCTACAACGAGCTCGCCGTGGTGCTCCTAGGTGAAGTGGAACTTCGCTATGAAGGAACGGTTTATCGGCTAAAAGGAGGAGAAAACATCTATTTTGACCTGGGCCGCGAAGCGAGTTGGCAGAACGTGGGGGAGTCTCCAGCGCAGGTTCTACTTACGAACGGATGCGCGTTTCGCCTCTTTGAACAGGACGAAGAAGATCTTTCGTGGGAGAAAAAACGACTACGTGAGAATCGTGGAAAGCGGGCTGAGAAGCCAGTGCCGGAGCGCTTGGACGCGCACGTTTAAGGTCCTCTAGGCAAGCCCCGTTACGGAGGAAAAATCGGGAACTTGATTTCGTCGGGGTGGGCGAGTTCGATAGAAGAATTGCATTGCTTGCAATACAGATGCGCCCATGGATTGTCAGATTCGTAACGATCGAAGTGATAACCCTGATCATGAGTGACGCAGCTAGGTAACGGAAACTTCTGCCGGAGCGTGGCAATCTCTACACGACAGGAAGCTCGCACATCGGCTCGGGGCGCGAGATTGGAGGAGATAGAGCCGGCTAAGCGACGGGTGCCGATTCCACTGGTGCGCATAGCACTTTCAATGGGTTGCAGGTGTCGGCAGGTCGCTAAAATCGTGCGGTCATCCTTGTAAGCGATTTGTTCGTCAGACCAATAATCGCCCTTTTCCAGGAGAGGAATATAGCCATGTTTGGCGGGATCTCGCTCCAGTTCAGCTCGACGGCGCGCACGAAAGTCTGCTAACACGTTCGACTTTGGATGTGGCGGGCTGCCGTGTAAACGTTGGAATCCGCCGTAGCCCCGTCCCATCGGTAACCGCACTGGAAACCCCATTAGCGCCCATTGAAGACCGAAACTGATGAGCACGATGGCGAGAATAGAGCCTCCGGCAAAAACGTTGTCAGAGACGTGAACATTCGGTTGCGCGTGAATCCAAAATCCGAAACTGATCACGGTGGCAAAAGCGATCGAGACGGCGATAATGCCAGCGGCTAGTGGATTGAGCGCCATGAGGTGTGGGACAAGAATCTACCACGCCGAACACGGGCAGGGAAGAGGTGGCTGAGCTTACCGCTGTCAGATTGGAGAGGTCCATTCCAAGACATCGGCTCAGCAATGCAGCGTGAATTAGTGAGGATGAACTTTAATCACCGTAAGGTACTCACTATCATAATGTTATCCATGTCAACCTTGTGGAGACATTAGTAAAAATTAGAATGGAAGCCTTACTGATTCCTCAACGGGCTCGGAATGGAAAACCCCTTTGAAAGTGTGTTCATGAGCCAAGTAGAGTTCAAGGCCATTTGAACTCATCCGTTAATGAATGAAGAAAATCCGTAAAACTTCGGGCAACAAATACTACGGATTCGTAACCATCCTCCTCCTCTGGTGCCTCGTGATCGTGCCAGTAAATGGCTCCAAACTCCTCCTTCGTCGTGCACAGACAAATCCCATTTCCACCCAAATCGCTTCCAATCTCGAGGTAGATAGGGTCGATATATGGGTTATAAAATGATTTCATTAGTCCCATAGGCTCAGGAACTCCACCTGGCTTAAGTGAGTATAGACATTTTGCAATGCTTCCTCTTTTATCGTCTATCTTAAAGACGGAGTATCTAGGATTGGATCCTCCGTTAAACTGTAGGAGAAATTCACGGTAGTCCGAGGGGAGCGTCTTCCCTATTGCTTGCTCAAAGGAGGTTATATCAGCATCAGAAAGTGCTACACCTCGTGTCTTAAGAACAACGTCTCTCATATTATTTCAATACAGAAACGGATTTCGTGCTGTTTGAACAACGAGGAAGATGACTCTCTCGCTTTTGCATCGGTAGCGGCTGCTGCGACATCCTCGGCAACACCGTTCAGGAAAATGATTTCGGTCATCCTCTCAATGCTTTGAGCCGATGCTCGAATTCAGTAAGCGAGATTGCCGAATTAGGATGGGCTAAATACTCGGCCCATCGACCTTCAAGTAATTCCTTTTGTTCCGGAGTGAGTTCCAGTTCCGACAGGTCGGAGCCGATGCTTTTCCATAACTCATCGACCAGCTCCAATTTTTCCAAGGCAGACATGGACTCCAGACGAGGGATTGTCGGCACGCTCATCCCGGGAGGGTACCATATGCGCGAAATAGCCGCAACCCTACGCAACCAGCCTTTCTCCTGGCGGTTTGCCCTACCTACTAGCTGTGCGATATCGATTCTCATCCAGCTCGGCGCTTGATTTTTATTGAGTGATGAGTCTATTTCAAGCATCCTACATCGGTAGGCCGCTTCTAGAGAAGTTGCTTGTTTATGCCTGAACCCACTACCGAGCATCCAACGACTCCAGGATCCGGTGAAACGGTCGACACGTCGGTCGCTACCACTGCGGTAGAAGAGGTCGTCGAGGAGTCGTCTGCAGTCGCTAAGGTGGGAAGCACGATCGATAGCGTTCAGAAAACGATGGGACCGCTCGGTCTGGCAATCGGAGTGGGTGCAACGGCTTTCCGCGTGGGGCAAGATCTTTCGCACGGGGATCAGATCGGGGCGGCCAAGGACGTGGGTGCCTACAGTGCCAGTGTGGGGGCGGGGCTTGCTCTTGGCGAAGTGGGTGCTGAGCTTGGCTTGGCAACCGGCCCGGCGGCACCGATCGCCAGCCCCGTTCTCGGGTTGGCATTTGGAGCGGCAGGGGCAGTCGGGGCCGATAAGCTGGTTCGGGCAGGCGTCGATCAGGTCATCGAACTCGGACACGAATTTGCGCAAACAGAGGTCGGCCAGGACACGATTCATCTCGCTGGGGATGCGGGAAAAGTGGTTAGCGACGCAGGCCATGAGATTGCGGAGACGAAAGCAGGTCGGTTTGTCACCGAAACGGCTCGGGAAATCGCGAACAGCGCTCCGGTGCAAGCCGCAGAGCATGAGATCGGCGAGACAGCGCACGCAATTGCCAATAGCGCTCCGGTCAAGGCTGTGGAACATGGGCTGGAAGTGAGCGGGCATTATGTTGCTCAAAAAGCGGGTCAAATCGCCAACAGCAAAACCGTGAAAGAGGCGGAGCGTAAGATTCAAGAAGGTGGCCAATATGTTGCAGAAGGTGGCCAATATGTTGCCGAGAAAGCCCATCAAATTGCAACCAGTGCGCCTGTTGAGGCCGTAGAGCGGGGACTCCAGGCGGGGAGTCATTACGTCGCTGAGACCGCTCATGATATCGCCAGCAGTGGTCCTGTCCAAGCCGTGGTTCATAAAGCGGGGCAGGTGGTTCGCGGCGTGAGCTCCGCGGTCAAGGATCTAGGAGCCGGAATGAACAAGGGCGGCGGCTTACTGGATCGCGCTGCGCATACCGAAGTGGGACAGGCGGTGGTCCATGCCGGTGAGGCAGTGGCCGGGAAGGTGAGCGCGGGTGTGGAGGGTGTGAAGAGCACGCTTCGACAGTCCGAGATGGGTCGGGACGTTCTGCAGATCGGCCACGATGCCAAGAAACTCGGTTCCGATGCAGTGAACGCAGTCGGGGACAAGGCCCATCAATTTATGAATTGGCTCAGCGGCTCCAGTGACGGGCCGCAAGCTTCCGCCGGGCCTGTAACGCCTCAAGAGCGAGTACAAAACGTTACGGTGATTGACCAAGGATTGCGCGAGCATTTCGAGAAAAATCCGGGATTGCACGATATCGCCGCCGATTATCAACAGGCCTTCTCCGATGCTCGAGCAACTCGGCAAGCGGGGCATGAACTCGGTCTCGACCCCGGGCACGTCGAGCAGACGCATGTTGAGCTCATGGAATCGGCGCAAAACTCGGCGCGAGACGATATTCATCAGAGGCAAAGTACCCAAGCCAGCGTGACGGCGTTTCATACCGAAACCCAGGATCACGGTCAGAAGCAGGGTGCCGTGGTGTGATCGTTAGCCGATTTCCGCTAACTGCCGGAGATAGGATGGACCGAAAAAACGCACTCGATGAGCTGCTGGCAGTCTTAAGCCCCGTCAGGGGCGACAGGACCATAGCCCTGGGTGAAACCCGGGGTATCCCTGCACCGCGCGTGCCTTTACGGTACGCGCAAAATGATCGTGGGGATGATGAATGTTTAGAGTGGGAGAGTCGTAGATTTGGAGCTACTAGTAGTCATCGTGCTCGTACCATAAAGGCACGAGCGACCTTTTTCCATGCTACCCCGGGCGTTGCCCAGGGCTATGGTCCTGTCGCCTCTACCGGGGCTTAAGACCGCGTCGAAACTCTAAAGCGTCTACGTAATTTGCTAAAATACCTTTAGCAACTCTTCTCAAAGAAAAACAGTGCAGCGTAGATCTTGTAATCGACGATTCGGTCCTGGCTTTCGCGCGATTGCAGCCAGGGAATCAGCTCCGAGCGCTTCACCTTATGGAGCTCGATGTTTTCGTGTCCGTCACCCTCCGCCACCTTGATGAACGTGAGGCCGGCGGCGAGGAAAAAGGTCATCGCTTCGGTGGTGAGGCCAGCGGAAGAGGGGCCGGAGAAGAGCCGCTTCCAGGTCTTGGCTTCGTAACCTGTCTCCTCGAAGAGCTCCCGCTGAGCGGCTTGCAGGAACGGTTCACCCTCGTAATCCGCAGTATCGCCTACCAAGCCAGCCGGGAGTTCGATGACACGACGTTGCAGCGGCGGGCGGAATTGTTCGATGAGCAGAAGCTCATCGTCGTCCGTGATCGGGAGAATGACGACAGCACCGCTGGCTTTAGTGCGCTCGGCGTATTCCCAGTGCCCGATGGCCTTCAGCGTGAGGTGTTTTCCGGCGAAGAGGATTGTTGGATCCATAATGTAATTTTAGAATTAGCAGGGCCTCAAAGAATTTCGATACCGGCGGCTTTCATTTCCGCGATTGCTTGATCGACATCGCCCGGTTGCAGGTTCACGCCCCGGCAGGCGCTCGTGAGCAGAGTCGCTTTCCAACCTTGCTGCACAGCATCTAAGGCGGTGAACTTCACGCAATAATCGGTGGCCAGGCCGACAATGTGGAGGTGCGTCGCGCCCTTTTCCTTGAGCAGATCGTGTAACCCAGTCGCGCGACGGTGGCCGTTATCGAAGAATCCGCTGTAGCTATCGACTGTCGAATCGGTGCCCTTTTGAATCACCGCTGCCCAGCCGCTGCGATCAAGCTCGGCCACGAAATCGGCTCCCGGAGTGTTCTGCACGCAGTGAACCGGCCACATGATCTGCGGCAGACCGTTCAATTCCGCCAGTTCACCGATCGCGCGCCCCGGATGATTCGCTGCAAAGCTTCCGTGATCGGCGGGGTGCCAGTCTTGCGTGGCAATGATCAGCTCAAATTGCGGCTGAAGTTCGTTGATGATCGGGACGATGCTCCGTCCTCCCGAAACGGCGAGGGCACCGCCTTCTACGAAATCGTTTTGGACGTCGACAATAATGAGGGTTTTCATAGCGGTGATTTACAACTCGAAGTTGAATCCTTTTTGTTTGAGGGCTTTGTAGCGTTCGGGGTTAAAGCGAAAGAGCCGGGCCGCGCGGTGGGCTACGTCTTGCTCGATTTCCTGGGTATCTTCCAGGAGGTTCATGCTAAGGAGCTTTTTGCGAAAATTACGTTTATCCAGCTTCGTTTCCAGGACCGCTTCGTAGAGATGTTGGATTTGTGTGAGTGTGAATTTCTCAGGAAGAAGTTCGAAACCGATGGGCTCGTAGCGCACCTTATTTTTGAGGCGAACCCGCGCCGCTTCGATGATCCGGTCGTGATCAAAAGCGACCGTTGGCAGGTCATCGAGCGAGAACCAAGCCGCCGAGCGGGCGTCGGTGGAGGCTTCCACGCGATAATGCTCCAGGCGCACCAGCGCGTAGTAGCTCACGGTGACAATTCGCTCGCGGGGATCGCGCTCGACGTCGCCGAACGTGTAGAGCTGCTCCAAGTAAACGCGCTCCAGGCCGGTCTCCTCTTTGAGTTCGCGCAGTGCGGCGTCCTCGAGCGATTCATTGACGCGGACGAATCCGCCGGGGAGCGCCCAGCTGCCTTCGAACGGCGGAAGGTCGCGTTGGATGAGCATGAGCTTGAGGTCACCGTGGTCGAAGCCGAAGACCGTGCAATCGACGGTGAGGGCGGGCCTGGGGAACTGGTACTGGAACATGAGGCGAATATAGTGTACTAACGACACTTTGTAAACTCTTTTCTATCCACCTCGTCTGCACTATACTCTTCCTCTCATGACACACACCAAGCTTTTCATCCCCGGTCCCATCGAAGTTTCGGAAAAAACGCTGCGCGCGTTCGCCAAACCGATGATCGGCCACCGCTCTAAAGAATTTCAGGCACTCTACGCCGATGTCCATCCCAAGCTCCAGGCGCTTTTCTTCACGAAACAACCGGTGTTTGTGAGCACCACCTCCGCCTGGGGTGTCATGGAAGGAGCGATTCGCAACCTCGTAGCCAAGAAGGTGCTCAATTGCATGAGTGGTGCGTTTTCCGATAAATGGTTCGATGTGGCCAAGAAATGCGGTAAGCAGGCGGAAGCTTTGCAGGTGGAGTGGGGCACGGCGATCAGGGCAGAGATGATCGATGCGAAGCTGGCGACGGGCGAATTCGATGCGGTGACCTTGATTCACAACGAGACGAGCACCGGAACGATGAATCCGCTGTGGGACATTGCGGCGGTCATGCGGAAATACCCGGATGTGATGTTTATCGTGGATGTGGTTTCGTCGTTCTCGGTACTGGCGATCCCCTTCGATGAACTCGGTATCGACGTAATGTTGGCCGGTACGCAGAAGGCATTGGCGCTGCCTGCCGGTGCGGCAGTGTTTACCGTTTCCGAGAAAGCCTACAAGAAGGCCGAGCAAATGAAGGATCGCGGCTATTACCTCGATTTTGTCGAATTTAAGAAGAACCAGGAGAGCAACATGACGCCGACGACACCGAGCATCTCCCACTTCTACGCGCTTCAGAGCAAGCTGGAAGATATCGAGACCGAAAGCTACGAAGCGCGGTTTAAGCGGCACGCCGAGAATGCGCGGATTACGCGAAATTGGATTAAGGAGCGGGGATTTGAACTGTTCCCGGAGACGGGTTACGAATCGGTCTCGCTCACCTGCGCGAAGAACACCCGGAATATCGATATCTCGAAAGTTAACCAGTTCCTGAAATCGAAACACAGTTGTGTGATCGATGGCGGCTACGGGAAAATCAAGGGGACGACTTTCCGTATCTCGCACATGGGCGATGAGCGGACTGAGCAGATTCAAGAGCTGCTGCATTGGATGGACGAAGCGCTTGTTGCGGTAGCTGTGTAATTCTGCACGGACCAAATTCTGAGCAATCGAAATCCTCTAAAGTCATGAGCCTTCGAGCCCTTCTTGCTCTGCTGTTCTGCACTCTGGTTATCGTTCAAACGGCCGTGTGTGCTCCTGCACCTGACACACGGCCGCGTGTTTTGATCTTCACGAAAATGAAGGGCTATGTGCACCAGACGGTGCCGGAGTGTGCGCGAAACTTGGCCGCACTCTGCGCTCGAAATGGTATTGCTAGCGACACGACAGACGACGCTGAAGTGTTTACGGATGACGGCCTCAAGAAATATCGGGTTCTCATTTTTCTCAGCTGCAGCGGCCCGTTGTTCACCGATCCGCAACGAGATGCATTTCAACATTTCATCAAGGCTGGCGGCGGGTTTGTCGGAATCCACGCGGCTTCCACTGCGGAGGAACATTGGCCGTGGTATCAAGATCTCCTGGGCGCCAAGTTCACCTCGCATCCGTGGGTGCAACAGGGGAACATCACGAACCTCGATCCCAAAAATCCTGCCGTTCTCGGCGTTCCAGAATCATGGTCGCGCTCGGATGAATGGTACATTTTCAACGAGGCCCCGAAAGATGTGCAACCGCTACTTCAGATCGGAGAGACGCATTGGCACGGTGATGGAATTGTCGAGCTGGGTACCCACGCCGGACCGATTCCTCCGGTGGGCGATCCCCGTGCCGAGGTTGCGCCCCACCTCATCGCATGGTGCCACGAATTTGATGGCGGTCGGGCCTTCTACACCGCCATGGGTCATTTTGCCGAAGCCTACCTGGAACCGGAGATGCAGACGCACCTGATTTCAGGAATTCGTTGGGCCGGACAGATCCCCGCGCCGGAGTCCTACCGAGTCTTGATATTCAACAAGTGCATGCCTAAACCCTACATCGATAAAGCGATCCCAGAAGTGACGGCGGGGCTCCAAGCGCTGGGCACGGCGAATGGCTATCGCGCCGATGTCGATTCGGACGGCTCCACCTTCACGGATGAAGGGCTCAAGCCTTACAAGGTGATCGTGATGCTCAATTCGTGTGGCCAGAAATTGCTGACAGATCCACAACGGGAGGCGCTGAAGACGTTTGTCCACAACGGCGGGGGAGTTGTTGGCATTCATGCAACGGCTTACACGGCTAAAGATTGGCCGTGGTTGGGCGAATTGCTCGGAGCGACGCTGGATACGGACAAGCATTTTGAACCGGAAACGGTCACCGTCGTCGATGCCGGAAATCCTGCCACCGCGTTTCTTCCTCCGACCATCTTGCACGCGGATCAATGGTTTCGCTTTCAGGCCCCGCCTCAAGACGTAAAGGTGCTGCTGACGGTGGATGGCACAAAACTGTCCGACCTGGGAATTTCAGACACGAAATATCCCGTAGCGTGGTGCCATAATTTCGAAGGAGGACGGGCCTTTTTTACGGTGTTCGGTCATGAAACGAAGTTAACCGATGCCGCGTATCTGAATCAGATTCTTGGGGCAATAAGTTGGGCTAAGGGAGATTAATCGAGCGCTGATCACGGTTAATCATGTAGTCTAGGGTCGATTGCTTGAATCGGCTTTTTAGTCCTTCTTCACGAATCCAAAATATACATGAATTTCCGGCTCATTCTGTGGTGCGTTGTTTCCGCTCTCGCGGGATTTCTCTTTGGCTTCGATACAGTCGTCATTTCCGGGGCGGAAAAAACGATTCAGGAGCTTTGGAAGCTCACACCGACCACTCATGGTTTGGCAATGGGCGCTGCCTTGTGGGGAACCGTCCTGGGTGCGCTCGCTTCCAGTTGGCCGGCGGATCGATTCGGTCGGAAAAACACACTGCTCTCCGTGGGGCTGCTCTTTCTGGTGGGCTCGCTCTGGTCGGCGCTCGCCCCGGACGTCATTTCGTTCATGATTGCGCGATTTTTGGGTGGTATTGGCATTGGCATCTCCACCATAGCGGCACCCCTCTACATCTCGGAGATCTCGCCGCCGAAACATCGAGGTCGACTGGCCGGAATGTTCCAGTTCAACATCGTTTTTGGTATTCTGGTCGCCTTTTTCTCGAACTATCTCCTCCAAGGAATTGGTGAAAACGCGTGGCGCTGGATGCTTGGGGTCATGGTGATTCCCTCCTGCGTCTACACGCTGGCCTGCCTCATCATTCCAGAAAGTCCGCGATGGCTTCTCATTAGCGCAGCGATGCGGGGCACTGGCAAAGAAAGGGCGCTGCAAGTCCTACGATTAATTCTACCAGAGGCTCCCGAATCGGAGCTGAACGCGCAGATGGAAAAGATTCTCACGGACGCACAGGAATCCCGCACCTCGCACGAGCCGACGCCACAAGATCCCGATTCTGCTGGCGTTTTTCGTTGCGTTTTTTAATCAAATGTCTGGCATCAATGCCGTTCTCTATTTTGCACCGCGCATCTTTGAATTGGCCGGTCTGGGGGAAAAGGCTGCGTTACTGCAGTCGGTGGGAATCGGCGTCACCAATCTGGTTTTCACCTTGGCAGGTGTCTTTTTGATTGATCTCTTGGGCCGTCGTACATTGCTCTACATCGGCTCGGTGGGATATATCGCTTCGCTCGGCCTCTGCTCCTACGCGTTTTTTACCCAAACCTTCAGCATTGTACCGTACTGCATTTTCGCTTTCATCGCCGCACACTCCATTGGGCAAGGCACCGTGATTTGGGTACTGATTTCGGAGATTTTCCCCAGCCAATACCGCGCGATGGGTACTTCTTTGGGCGGAGCCACGCATTGGATCTTCGCAGCTCTAATCACCACCGTTTTTCCCACGATTGTCGCCACCTTTGCGCCTGGATTTATCTTTATTTTCTTTGCCGGAATGATGGTGCTTCAGCTTCTGTGGGTGTGGTTTATGGTGCCGGAAACCAAGGGCGTTTCCTTAGAAGATATTCAGAAACAATTTGGAATACACTAGCCGATTCGTTACAGGTGGCGGCGGAACTTTTAAGCCTCGGGCGGGTTCAATGAAAATGCTTCGTGCCCTATTCGCGTTCGTTTCCACTCTTATCATCAGCATGCTCCACTTTGGCGCCAGTGCCCAAACCAATTCGAATGGACCAGTAGCTTCACCCGAATCGACGGCACCCATTCGCGTGCTCATTGTGGATGGATTTAGCAACCATGATTGGAAGCGGACCACCGCCTACCTGAAAGCGATTTTAGAGGCCACGCACCTGTTCACAGTCGATGTTTCGACCTGTCCAGCCCACACGGACGATCCCGCCTATGCGACGTGGTGCCCGCACTTTACTGACTACGCTGTGGTGATCCAGAATTGCAACAACTTGAACAGTGCGTCGGACTGGCCCTATCCCGCCAAAGCGGCGTTTGTCGATTTCGTTCGCAATGGCGGCGGTGTATACATGCACCACTCTGCAAACAACGCTTTTGCGAATTGGCCCGAGTACAATCAGATGATTGGGCTGGGCTGGCGCAAGAAAGATTTCGGCTGGGCGTTACAGGTCGGCCCGGATGAGGCGCTGATCAAGATCGCTGCTGGACTCGGGGAGGGCACATCGCATCAGGCCAAGCAGGATCACCTGATTCATCGCATGGGCACCGACCAAGAGGACCCGATTCACGCGGGCATGCCGCGCGCGTGGATGACGCCGATGGTGGAGGTCTACACATTCACGCGTGGACCGGCGGAGAATTTGCAGGTGCTCTCCTGGGGTGAAGACCCGAAAACTCATGTGCATTGGCCGATGGAATGGACGGTAACCTTCGGTAAAGGCCGCGTGTTTTGTTCCAGTTTTGGCCATGTTTGGAAGGACGAGCATGACCCGGTGGACATGCGCTGCGCCGGTTTTCAAACGGTGCTCGTTCGCGCGATTCAATGGCTGGCTCAACGCCCCGTGACCTTTCCGATTCCGGCCGATTTCCCCGGGCCAGGGGTTGTTTCGCTTCGACCGATTCCCGAGATTCCAAAAGAGCTGCAGGTGACCCCGGCACCAACTTCAGTGCCGCTGCCGACTGCGAGCACGACTCCGGTCAGCCATTGAAGAAGACGTGAACAACCCTACGATGCGTAGGAACTCGTCGGGCTGGCGATTTGAGCACCTTGGGATCTGAGGAACTCGATAAACAGGGGCACCTTTTTATACGAGACGGGAAGGGGAATCGGAATCACATCGACATCGGTGACCAAGTAGCAAACACATGCGCCGCGTCGGCGGAAGTAGCGCACGAGTATCAAGATTCCCAGGCCGGAGCGGAGGAGAACTAGAAACAAGATGCCCAAAATGAGTGTTGCTATTTTGGGTTCGCTTCTTCGATAGACGACGTAACGTATGTCTTTGAACGCGACCCGAATGTAATCCTCGCTGGAACCGAGTTTTTCTGTAATCAGGAGATGGTCATCGCCAAAAAACATTTTACGGAACAGTCCCTCTCCGATTCGCAAGGGATTGCCAAATTGCTTCAGCCGGACGTAATGCACTTCGTTCATTTTAGTGGTCGTTCAATTCGCCTAACAAAAGGAGTAGCCCCGCCCCGCCAGAAATCGCAACGGCAAAGACCAGCAAGATAATCGACTGAATTCCGGCACCTGTTTTGCCCCCGTAGAGCAGTTCTGGGGCTGTAAAATGTTTGTAGATGAAGTAGATCGACATGGGAGCGGCGAGTCCCCCTGTGAAGAGTGTGAGAAGAGTGGCATAATTTGCCATCCAGTCGTAACGGACCGCTCGATTTCTCTTTAAATTCTCATCTCCGGCTTGGGGTGAGGTGTAGCACTGGCCGCACTGAGTTTTGCCGCGAAGTTTAAATGAGCAGACTCGGCAGATGAGCTTGCCGCAAGTAGCGCATTCGGAATCGCCCTCGTTTTGAGGATGGTTAAAGCACGAACTCGAAACGACACTACGTGGGATGGGGATCGATTGTGCAGACACCGACGATATCGGTTGAACCTCCCAGCTCAATTTACAGGTGCTGCACTCCAGCACCCCGTTGAGAATTGAGGGTTGCAGCTGATTATTGCATTCTAAGCACTTAATCATCATGGGTTATCTCCGGGTATAGATGACACGTGTTCCTAGTAAAAAGTCAACGGGTGCTCGCCGTTGATCGTCAACAATTACGGTGAGAAAACCGGGGGAAACAGGACGCAGAGAGAATTGACCAGCGAACGAACAAACGCGATTGGGTACGTCGGAAATTTGCCTTCCGGAGTCACGACGAGAAGGCCTGATCTCCGATGACCAACCGTGCCCCCTTTCTTCGCGACCATATTCGATTCAACGGCCGCTCGCACTAGGAGCATGCAGCCAGCGCACATTGTGATGGTTGCCCAAGCGACCACCCCGTGCGCCGCTGAATCGCCGCCAGATCTATCAATGGCGAGCACAATTCCTACGACGATCGACGACAAAAAACTCCAGATGACGTAGTCCCAAAAATAGCCTGATGCGCGTGACCCGAAATCCCCGATATTGTTAAGCGGATCTCGACGCCAGTAAAAGGCCTGACGGAATTTTTGCTCCCATAACGGGCGGCAATTTGCGCAGACCCAGCCGTCTTTTAACTGCACCATCAGGTTCGTTGGTGTGGGCTTGGAACACTCACTACAGGGTTGTGAGGGGGCCGAACTATCGGCGAAAGTCGCGGTGAGATCTTGAGTCGTCGGCTGGCTGAAAGCGCTCCGAGGAGCCTCTGCAGTAACGGCGCTGGGTGCAGCGAGTTCCGTAACCTCCCTAAGAGGCATCCACGAGGCGAGCCCCTCTCTCCAAACGTAAGTCTCCGGGGAAACGTCAGGCCTACCGAGCAATTGTTCGGGCGAAAGCGGACCCACTGGAGCTCCGTTGACGGTGTAGTACCACATAAGGCGTCATTGTGCTACCACCGGGTCACGTGGATGGCAAGCGAGGAATTTTCGACGACATGTCACCGCCGCAACTCAACGCTACATCCACGTTTCATGCTCGGCAGCAGAACTGCGCGGCCGAGTCTGTGAGATTTCTCACGGGTTTATCAAAAGGGAAGCGCCCGTATTTTGCGCGCTTGGCGCCGAGAACTGAATCGAGTCTGTTTTTTGATCTAGACTGACTTGAAGGCGCTGACTGGTTTGATTCCAAGAGGTCTGCGGCAAGTTTTCTCCATCGCGATACGAATAGAACAATACGCGGAAATCGGGCTTAACGGCGTTACAGCTGACAGAGAGGATAGGCTTGCTTTGGTTTCGGTCCTGATGGATCCAGACACGCCGCTGCTCCAGGGTGATGGCTGCTGGAGTTATGAAGCGAACGAGGAGTCGTTTGTCTGTCGTGGGATCCGCCAAAATGAGGTCATTGCCCTTTTGAGTGACCTGCTTTTCGAGGTCATCCGGTATTCGCATCAGGAATTCATACTTGTGGGACTGGTCGTCTTTCTGAATATCATCGCTAACGACCACGTAGGGATGGGGGCCGCGACGCAGGAGGGCGGTGCGGTAGGCGCGCTCCACAGGATTCCCCACTTCCCGAGCGAGGCGGAACGGGGAAAAGACACTGTAAAGAAAGGTGAGGGGCGTTTCCATCCAGCGCTCCGGTTGCGGCTCGTAGCGGATCTGATTCACCGTAGTCGGTTCAACCACGCCATGAGTTGCCCCGCTTCGACTCCAATCCCAGTCATAGGCAAACTTGGCATCACCACAGAGCGAGGTTGCGCTGGCGTCGTCTTTATAAGAAACAAGTTTTCCGGGACATTTGTAGCCGCCTTTCCCATCAATGAGCACCACGTTGTGTGCCCCGGCGTTTCCCTCCTGGCCGGTATCCGCAATCCAGTTTCGACCCATAGCGCTCAGGATGAACATATTTCGCGCGGGGTCGTAATGACCGCAATCGCGGATGTTGGTGCCGCAATCGAAAAAGAGGTAGGTGGCGTCCTTACTCCAATCACTACGTGTGATGACCAATCCTTGATCCCGCCCCACATAAGTCAGTGGTTGAGACTTATCCCAATCCCAAGGTTGCCCTGCCGGAGGCTGAAAGTCCGTTCCCCACATGGCCATGGGAAGTAAATCGTCCAGACTAAACAAGCCGCCGTAGTTTTCGCCCAGGGCATTGCGATAAACCAGTGCTGTGGCAGAATCGTGGGGATAGACGTAATGGGCTATCGTGGCGTCCAGGGCCGTGCCACCGGGCAGATTGGAGTCCCCCAGAGTACTCAGGGCGATGTAGTGGTAGCCATAGGGCTCGTAGCAATTGAGCAGGTACCGTTTGAAGTAATTCTCAAGATGCGGACTGCCGATGATCCAATCCCCGCGCTTGGCCATCGCCATAACAATCAGCGCATGAGCACCGCCTTTTCCGAGTGACTCGAAGCTCTCGCCATCCGGGAAAATGCTGTAGTGATAAAAATCGTCAAAGACCTCCGCGCCCTGTTTATAGATGGCGGGGTCGTAGCCCTCTTCGCCTTCGATAGCGAGGGAGAGTAGCATGAGAGACGTGGTGTGAAAGGTGACCCAGTTCCCCACGCGGACGTAATGGATTTGGTCCGCGCCGTAGCCATTCTTGCCGGCGGTCGCGGTGCTGATCATCTTGCGGACGATTTGACGCTGCTCCGAGGTCATGTCTCCGTAGATAAAGTCGTAACACAGCCCCAGGTCCTCGCGCCCCACTTTATCGAAAATACGCCCCATCTCCTGCTTTCCATAGGTATGGCCTCCTAAGTTTTGGCCATCCCATTGCCAGTCATCCCCCGGCTTAATGGTGGGCGTGACAATCTTGGCCCAGGTGGTGATTGCAGCGGCCACATTCTTAGCCCCTTCATGGTCTTCTTTGATCAAGCACCAGAACGCTTCCGCGGCGATGGATTGAGAGAGCCGATGGGTGTCACCACCCATGTTGGGAATCACAGTTCCGAGAGCGTTCAGGTCCCCAGCTACGAGTTTTTGATAGCGTACCGACCCACTCGCCCAGTAACCGGCGTTGCTCATCAGCGGCGACCCATCCAGAAGCTTAGAAAGCGGCCCTTTAGCATCGTAACCGGAAATCCCATGGCGCAGGAGGTCCGAGTTAACCTGCAATTTCTTCGCCAATTCCTGGCCGATCACCGTCGTTTTAAAGTGATCGCGCAGGGCGGGCAATTCCTCTGGGTTAAAGAAAATCCGGGGATGAATGCCCGGAGCAGGAGCCGGGGTAAACCGATCCATCGCCAGCCCTGTAATTTTGGCATCGAACACATGAATCACCAAGCTAGTCCAGTCCGTCCAGGAACCGATTGTAACGTTCGCCCGCAGGAAATAGGTGCCAGGCTTGGTAAAGGTTACAGTCGTTTTGGCTGAACTCGCTTGGCCGAACTGCACGGCGGTTTCATCAGAAGGCTTCGAGATCGACCATTGAACCGAGACTGGGGTTTTATCGCTGGAATTTTGCGGTGTTACGGTCACCGTCGTCTTGGCTGTTCCGTCCGCTGCTATTGGCAGCGTCTGGCTGGCCCCGGCATCCAGCACGAAGTCAGGCACGGGAGCGATCAAGGCTTTGAGTTCTTCCGCGTGTCGCTCAACTGCCGTTTGCCCTGCAGCGAACGAGTTGCCAGTAAAAGAAAAAATGAGGAAGGACGTGCACGTGGTCAGGATGATTACAAGGCGGGGCATAAAAAAGTTTCAGGATGTTCTATAGAAGTAAAACAAAGCAAAAAGAAAAGAGTTGCAGAATTCTTGTATGAAACTGATTTCCCGAACTACCGTCCAGCGATCAATCTCTTAAGGATTCTCAAAATGTCCGGTTTTGAGCTTCATCCGATCGTTTCTAAAGACTATCGTAACTGACGAGTTGCCGCCGTCGTATTGGTAGGAGGTCTCCGTGCCACCGAGGACGGGGACAGTCGATTCCTGTGAACTGGTAGGTTTGCCCAGAATGGCCACCACTTGCGCGGGCGTCATGTCTTTCTGAATGCGATCCAGATTTTCTTGAGTTAAGAGCGGATTACCAGTGACCGGCATGGCTGGAGGTAAAGGAGCCGGGCCCAAGCCCAAGGGAGCCTCTGTGGGTGCGGCTGCCGCAGGCGGCGGGGTGCCGAGCGGTACAGGCGGAGCTTCGGTCGGAGGCGCGGGATTCTGAGTGACGTCGTTCGTTTGCGTCTTGGAGCCGCACGAGATCAGGCCGAGGAGGCAACCGACTAAAACAAAGGTTGTTTTGCGTAGATTTGCAGTACGTAATTTGGTGGTTTCCATAGGTGTTCGACTCCTTTTGATGAAGGGTTGGGTAGAATATCTTGGCAGAGATCGTCATCTCAATACGGTTTAGACCCTATTGGGCGACTAATCTTTTCAATTCGATTGCAGACGTCGAAAAATATAGAGGAATTTCCCGCGACCATCTGTGCAGGTGAGAACGACGTGGTAGCGCTGGTCATTTTGTAGACGTTGAACGAGCTTGTCTTGCCATTGTTCCGAGGGCGGGAACGTTTCGCCGCCGAGCAATCCGGTGTTTTGCGCGACAATGAGATCGCACGGTTGAAGGCCCATCCACTCTTCTTCGAAGGAGGGGTCGAGGCCCCGGCAATCGAGGAGGGGAGCCGGGTGATGCTGGAGAAAGTACCAAATTTCCACGTTTTCACGGGTTATCGGGCTGACCTGCGTAAAACCGATCGCTTGAGGATGGGGTGATTTGCTCAGGTAGTCCTCGAAAGAACTCTCCAGATTTTGAAGGTAACGCCCATCTGCGGCATTGCGAAGGCTTGCTGGAGGTAGGTGATACTCGATGATTGCCGGGAGCAGAATCACGATGCAAATACGGGTGGAGAGGGGAATCCAACGCAGTGCCGTCGCTGTGCTCGTCTCTAAATAAGGTAGGTAACGCCCGTAGATATAGGCTGCCGTGAAGAGGAGATTCCCGTAGATGGCTCCGCCTAGAAAACTGCTCGTCAGCGGCGCTGAGGCATTGAGAACCAGCGCAACGATAGCCAAACCCCAGCAGCAGCCGACTTCGTACAAATCGTAGAGCTTGCCCGATTTTCGGTAAGCGAATCCGAAAAGTAGAGCTGAGCCGATAATGAGTATGAGCCCGACTCTATTGATATTTGAGGCATACGCATTTCCCCACAAATAGGTGGTCCACTCGTTAGCCTTTTCCCAGATATCTCGATTAGCGCCGTAGGTGTTTTCCCAGAAATAACGCCAGGTCTGCATTCCAAACGTATAGATGAAGGGTGATGTGATTATCAGGACCGTTCCGAACGTGAGGAGCGCCGAAATCAAAGCTCTTTGGATCGTGACTAAAAACTTCGCATGGGTGAGCTCCAGAAGAAAGCGGCACGACAGGGCTAGGCACGAAATCAGAAGAGTCATGGGAAACGTCGTCGGTTTGACGAGGAGTGCGATGCTCAGTAAGCAGCCGCATGTAAGAGACGGTAATTTGCCTTCGTAGAAACGGCGATTGGTGATCAGGGAAATCGAATTGAAACCCAGGGCGACCGCCCATGCTAAGTCCGGTCGGAACTCTACAGCGCACATCAAAGTGAACGGGAGGCACAAGAACATACCCATGAGCAGGACCTGATCGCGCAATCGCAGAGGCTGAAGGAAGTAGTAGAGAGCAGAGATGTAGGCAAAGACGAGGACCGTATTGGCCCGATAAAGTGCTTCGGGCGAATAGCCAAAGAAATAGATCGTAATCCCAGCAAGAAACTCTGAGTAGGGAGAATGGGTTCCGTAATGGGAGAGGTAATCGATCAGGCCAGTAACGCCTTGATCGGTAAAGGCCGTGGCGATTCTTAATCCGGCGGAGAAATAGACCACGTCGTCGCATTCCGGCGGGCAGGCGAGGCGACCGTGCGACTTTGACCAGTCAACGGCGATCCAGTCGAAAAGTGCTGCGGCGAGAAAAAGGATGAAGACGACGCAAATCGTCTTTCCGTACCGGGCCGTCATTTGCTTATTGCGCGCAATCAGCGGCGTAACGGGCCGCCCCTTGCAGCGCCGTTTTCGCGTTCAGGATTACATAAACCGGCATCGTTTCCAGGACCGGGCTCAGTCGTCCCTTATGGCAAAAGGCAGAGAGGAAGCCGCCGCCTTGAATCTTCTGGAGCAGTTTCGGCGCAATTCCACCACCGATGTACATCCCGCCAACCGAAAGCATTTTAAGTCCTAAATTTCCCGCTTCAGCGCCGTAGTTTTTCACGAAGTAGTCGATCGCTTCTGTGCAGACCAAATCGGTGCCGGAAAGCGCGGCATGACTGATTGTCGCGCCGAAATCGCTTTTTGAGAGGGCAGCGGTTAGCCATTGCGGCTCTGGGATCCCGGAACGGCTGCGGAAAAATCGATAGAGGTTTTGAATGCCCAAGCCCGAGAGTACGCGTTCCCAGCTCACATGCCCCCGTTCTTTGCGCAGAAACGCCAGGAGCTCATCACCCGTGGAATCGTTCGGCGCATAGCTGGCATGGCCGCCTTCCGTGGCAAAGGGGATGTGGCGATTTCCATCCCAGACAAGCCCCGCCTCGCCAAGACCCGTACCCGCAGCAATGAGGGCCTGATTGCCGCGCTGCGAAAAATCAGCACGCGGATTAATGCTCAGAATCTCGTCGGATTGGAGCGTACGGATTCCGTGAGCATTTGCCTCCAGATCGTTTAAGAGGTGGACTTCCGTGAAATGGAGGTGTTCTTTTAAGCGCTCGGCCGAAACGGTCCAGGGAAGATTTGTCACCTGGACGATCCCTTCACGCACCGGGCCCGCGACTCCGAAACAGGCGTAGTTCGGCGTTTTGTGGCCTTCATTCGCCGCGTTCTCTAAAAAGAGACGGATTAGGTCTTCTAGATTCGGATGATTTTTACTGGGAAAAGAGCCTTCGTACTGCAAAAGGGTCCGCGTCTCTTTGATGGTCGCGATGGCTAGATTTGTCTTGGTGCCACCAATGTCGCCCGCGAGGATGTTCATTCCCGTATTATGGCGGAACTAGGTAGGGGAACGTAAAGAAGAACTTATACGGTGACAATTCAGTACGTCAGCTCGAAGGTCCTGGCATCCATGGTTTCAATAGAAATGATACCGTTTTGGATATGGCATCCCGAAATGACGTCGGGGAGGAGAGTTTCAAGCCGAATTGACAAATCTTTGCCGAAAACGATGACGTCGCATTCTCCCAGAGCGATGACACAATCTTCACGGAGAAGAACCCGGATTAGATTTGTCTGCAAAGTTTTGGTCAAAACAACCTGGCCCGATCGGCTCAAACAAACGAGGTGAGTGTCGATCCCAACCCAAATCTTTCCGTCCGACGCAACCACAGCTGTCGGCTCAATAAGGGTGCTGTGACAGGCGATGCCGCAGGCACCCTGTCCGTCAATCTCCAGTCGAAAGTAGGCGTGAGAGTGATCGTCAACAATGATGTGCCGCCGTGCATCTAACGAAAAATGCTCCGCCTCCGTGGTTCGGGTGAGTTTCAAAGGCTTTTCCTCAAAGAGGTAATCGCCTACGCCTCAAACGAAGTGCCGCAACCGCACGTCTGCTTAGCGTTGGGATTCTTGATCCGAAAACCAGCGCCGGTGAGGCCATCATGGTAATCAATCTCCGAACCGGCCAGAAACACCAGCGCTTCTGAATCTACGAACAGTTTAACGTTATGGTAGGTGTAAACCACATCGTTCGGCTTGGCGTGGTTCATTTCCATCGAGTAGGAGAGTCCCGAGCATCCACCCTTTTCGACGTAAATGCGCAGACCTTTCTCGGCGATGTTTTCGGCACCAACGAGTTCAGCGATTTGGTGGGCGGCTGACTCCGTCAACTTGACGGGAGGAAGGGTAGTAGTGGCGGCTGTCATAGCGATACAATCGTATTGCGCGAGGGTGTTGTCAATTTTTCATCGGAAGACGGATCAAAGACATTAGTTCGTAAGTTGTTTGCCACTCACGTTACCGGCTTGGTCTTCGGCGCGGAGGAAAACGGTGTCACCTGCGTGGGCGGGAATCGAGAATTTCTCGGAGTTCGAATCGAGAATGCCGTCGACGGGTTGAATCGCCTGATATTCCTTACCATCTTTCGAGATGGAAACCTGGCGAAGCCGACTCAGGGCACTGGTCACGTCGACCAGCCAAGCGCCGTTTTGTGGTTCTTGTACCGTAATTGTGGGCGGTGTGTTGTTGATTATCAGATCGCGCGAGACCCGCTCGACGGTCAAGCCTTCACCCGGAAGATTCACTTTCTCATCGCTCGCGAGCACCTTGAGCTCGTAGCGACCGTCCGGCCAACTGGTAGCGTCCCAGGAATAAATCGCGTCTTTCAGGTCACTGGCGAGAACACGCCACGGGGCGTTCGGCGTGGTGAGCGAGCGGCAGGAGACCGTGTACACCATGTCATCGCCATCGGGGTCCTCGGCGGCCCAGGTGATCGTCCGGTAGCCCGCGCTGAAAACAGGAATAAAGCGCGTGGGATTCATTTCCGGGTGGAGAACTGGCTCTAGCCCCTCGGCTGCCTGTTCCGGGCCTCGCGGCGCCACCGGATTGATCGGCAGCGATACGGGGTTGTAGCGGATGCCCGGCGCTAGCACTGTTATCGATGCTATTTCCGGGCGCTGATTCTTCGGGAGATATGCGAGATCAATCGTATCGACCGATGCATTCCCGGTGAGCTTCACTTCGATCTGTGCGAAACGCGCAGCAGGCGAACTCACCTGCGCTCCAGAAAGGAAACCCTCGGCGTTCATGGCGAGCGGCTCCCAGGCGTTCCAAGTAGCGTCCGGTTTCGGCGTGTTGCCGGTGCGGACCGAGAGTTGCACGTTGTTGAGATTCGCCCCAGCAATATCGAGCCGACCCCAGCGCGAGAACGACTTGGAGTCCAGCGCTTGGCTGTCGTAGACGCTGGTCGGGGCCGTATCGGTGTTGATCTTGATTAGCTGAGCGGGGTGGCTCGTGGCCAGGTAAGCGGTGTGCTCGTCCATTTTTACGGAAGCGGTAATGCTGTTATCAGAGATGTTTTGCAGCGCGATATCACCGGAGGGCATCACCGTGTAGAGGCTGCCGGTGGGGTCACAGGAGAAATAGATTTGGTTATTCAGGCAGAGCAACGTGCGGCTGACGTCTTCGCCATGCCAGAGGTGGCGAGGGGCGAGCGATTTATCCATCGAGTAGAGCTCGGCACCCGATTTTGAATCCGGCGCAGAACCGGAGCTTTTATCGGCTTCTTTGTGATCTGCGGTGCTCGAGGTATGTGCGATCTCGTCCTCGTCTGAGCCGCTGGGCGATTTATCTGCCGGTGCCGGATGAATCAAACCCGTGGCGATGTAATAAATGGTGCCGGAATCATCCAGTACAATGCGCGAAATCTCCTGGCGCGAGGTTGAAGCCAGAACCGTTCCTTTTTCCTGGCCCGTAACGCGGTAAAGGTAACCGTTTCCTGCTGTGCCAGCCAGGATATTGCCCTCTTTATCCCATGTCATGGATCGAATGTGGTCCTCGATCGATGAATACCAAACCTGGCCCGTTGCTTTGCCCGTGATTTTGTAGATCTTGCCGTGAGTGCCCGTTCCCGCATAGACCGCGCCATCTGGCCCCACCAGCAGGCACCAAATATACTTCTCCTTTGGATCAAACCACTCCTCAGCCGTGCCGTTAGCGGTCAAATGATAGATTTTCCCGTCCGGCGACGTGGCGAAGTAGATTTCGGCCCCGTCCGCTGTACCGGCGATGGCCGTCACGGCGACATTCTTCGATTGCGCAACCGTTTTTACTGAGCCTGTGTCGGAGACTTGGAGTAGCTTCGCATCGGGACTCGTTCCGACGAGCAGCGAGTGATCGGCCTTCTGATAAACGGCCCACACAGTCTGAGTCGAGAGGTCGATCGGCGTACCAAGCGTTGGGCCCGATTCGATTCGGCCATCCGAGGTGAGGGTGAACGTCTGCCCTTTGCCCTTGGAGAGGTTCGTAAAGCCTTGGAGAACAAAATGGAGTGGCTTGGAAGCGGCAAGCTCACCGGTGGTTAAAACAAGGAGAACAGCCAGAAAAGACCAAGAGAAACGGTGCATGATGGAGGGAATATGGGATAGCACTGGGCGAGGGAGGTGGCGAGGAAACTTTATCTGTGGAAGTAAAGGGTCGACTTAGGGTAGTCTCGTAACTAAAGTAAATACGTAAAAACTCGAATGAAAATTGTGTTTATCGGGACAGGGGATATTGGGATTTCGGCGCTTCAATCGATCGCCAGCGATTCCCGTTATACACTTGTCGGGGTCGTCACACAGCCCGATCGACCGTTCGGCAGGCACATGGAATTGAAGCCGAGCGCCATTAAAGAATTGGCGTTAACGATGCCCCACGTAAAAATTCTTCAGCCTGAAAAGATTCGCTTGGAACCGTCGATCTCTGAAATCAAAGCGCTCTCGCCCGATCTGATTGTGGTTGCCGCCTATGGGCAAATATTACCTAAGTCGGTGCTCGAGATTCCACCGCTCGGTTGCATCAATCTCCATGCATCATTACTTCCTAAATATCGCGGGGCGTCGCCGATTCAAGGGGCCATTCGTGGCCGTGAGGCGCGTAGTGGAATGACCATCATGTGGATGGACGAAGGGCTCGATACCGGGCCGATATTGCTCCAGGAATCGATCACGCTGGGACGTCGCGAAACAGGCGGGACTTTGCATGATAGACTAGGGGTTTTGGGCGGCCAGGCACTGATGAAAGCGCTGCCGCTCATCGAAGCCGGAACAGCCCCTAAGATTCCGCAGGATAACGCCTCAGCCACATTGACTAAAAAGATCAAGAAAGAGGATGGCCACCTGAATTGGGATCAAGAACAGCTCGAAGTGGATGCGACGATTCGAGCGATGAATCCTTGGCCCAGCGCCTATTCGTGGCTGGGTGAGGGGGACGATAAGAAGATGCTCAAGATCTTTTCGACGATTGTGTCGCGTGGAGCCAAGGGAGCTCCGGGAGAGGTGGTGCAGGTGGATCGGCACGGGATTTTAGTCGCGGCTCGGCTTGGCGGACTTTTGCTTAGGGAGGTTCAAATGGAGGGGAAGAAACGGATGCATGCAGCGGAATTTGCTCGGGGCCAGCACTTGGCCGTGGGGAGTATTCTGAAATGAGAGTGAAACGTACAGAATATCACGCGGAAATGGACGTTGCCGAGTGGGGTAACTGGGAGTATAGGTAAAAGTTACCGGGGGACTCTATGCGTTACTTTTACATTGTTCTCTTTTGTTTTGCCCTTCTCAATGTTTTTAACCTCGCCGTTTGGCATTTTGTTCCATTTAATCTGACGTTTCCTCCCTACGTGGCGACGCCGATCTTGATGATGGGCTATTTAGCCTTCACTTGGTGGAATGTATCTGATACGCAACACGCTGCATGACCCCGAAAAATATGCTCCCAAAGACGGCTCCGCTTCGCGTGAAGCTGCGGCTGGTCTGTACCGATTTTGACGGGACATTGGCCGATTCCGATGCGAACACACCGGTTTTTGCAGGCTTTTTTGATCGATTGGTAAAGGCACGTAAAGAGGGACCTGTTTTCTGGATCATCAATACTGGTCGGACCTACGAGAGCTTGCACGAGGAATTAGTCCGACGAAACGCGCCTTTCTGGCCGGATTGGACAGTGGTGGTGGAGCGCGAGATTTGGCTGGTTCGCGAGCGTCGGGCAATCGGATGGTTTGAGTGGAACCGCAAATGCGAGCTCCTTCATTCGCAGCTCTTCGCGTCCGTAAAACCGGTCTGGAAGAAGATCGAAGACTTTGTCCAAAAAGAGACCAACGCTAAGCTGGTGGAAGAAGTGGCCAGTCCGCTTGGAATCATCGCCAGTTGCGAAGAGGAGGCCGACTTCATCTCGAATCGCATTGAGCCGCTCCTAGCCAGTTACCCGACGCTTTCGCTCGTGCGGAACTCGATCTATTTTCGTTTCAGCCATCGTCTCTACAATAAAGGCACTTGCCTGGAGGCGATCTCGCACGGACTGAATGTCCAGCCCTACGAGATTATGGTGGTGGGGGATCACTTGAACGATCTGCCCATGTTGGAGCGACGCTATTCCCGGAACCAAGGTTGCCCCTCCAACGCCGTGGAAGAGGTAAAAGCGAAAGTCTTGCGTAACAACGGCTACGTCTCCGGCAAGCCAACCGGCCAAGGGGTCGTCGATGTGTGGAATCATTTCTTCCCGACCGCCGAGATGCTCCAAGCAAAGATGCTTAGCGACACGCGAAAGTTTTAAATCTTCTGCTCCCGTTCGCTCCGGCAGGGCATGATTATCTTTTGGTGAAAGCCCGCTCCATCCGTATCTTGAATTTATTCGTCTTCGGGGATAGATGTCAAAAGAATGTACCTAACCGATATCGACCACGTTCAAATAGCAGCCCCGAAAGGCTGTGAAACCGAGGCGCGCGAGTTTTTCGGGACGGTTCTGGGTTTGGCCGAGATCGAGAAGCCTGAGCCTTTGCGTTCTCGCGGCGGATGTTGGTTCAGAGTCGGAACACGGCAGTTGCACATTGGAGTCGAAGTGCCGTTTCGGGCAGCGACCAAAGCACATCCCGCGTTTTCGGTCAGCGACATAGATCAACTGTTCGCCGCTCTAAATAAGGCGGGAATCAAATGTGTCTGGGATGAGACACTGAAAGATACTCGGCGTTTGGCCTCATTTAAGGCGGCGAGAGAAAATTACCGGAGATGGTCTTCAGGGTGCCCAAACCGGGCATGTCCCAACCCACCGCTGTGTACCCATTTCCTCCTCCACCAAATTGAATGGTTTCAAAGTAGTATCGCTTCCCCGCCACGAGCTGAACAGGGGCCGATTTTTGCCCGGGATGCCAGTCAAATCCGCCGGCCCACTGAGTACAGTTAGCGATTAGCTTCTTATTTTCCGGGAGGTCATCCGTGCTGAGAAAGAGTTCGGCGCAACTATCACCACTCACGTAAAATACGTAGTCGCCTGTGATATTGGGATGGATAAAACCGCGCATCCGTGTGCCCGACGTGTCTTTCCATTGATCACGAGTGTCCAGGACGGTCAAAACCTTGGTGCCGGAGGGCTGGCCCGGGAAACGGGGATCATGGGAGACGATGTCATACTGCTTTCCAGCTCCCGTCGGTTTCAACCACCATTCCTTTAATGCCGTGCCTGTGCCATTGGGAGGCGGAATGTGCGGCCCAACATCGGGCAATTCAACCGCTGCGAGCGTGCTTGGCTTAAGCGCTCCATTCAGAACATAGGTCGCCACGATGTTAGGTGGGAGCGACGCCAGCACCTGATTTCCATCGATCAAAAATCGAACATCTTGAGTCCATTCACATTGATTGATGACTACGATGACGATTGATCCATCTGGATTTTTAAAGGCCACATTGGTTGCTGTTTCAGGTGTGCCCGGATCACTTTCAATTCGGACCGCCCCAGGCCGGACAAATTTCATGAATTGGCCGTAAAGGTTGTACTCCGGAATTTTGTACCAATCAGGTCCCGGCCCATCCTTCTTTATCAGAAGAACCGGGCTGAGACCCGGCGGTTTGTTATAGGGCCCTTGAATATGTTCTTGAGGGGTTTGCGTTACCATGGTGACCCAGGAGACAAAGCTGCTGGATCCGTTGCGGAAGATTTGGGCGATTTCGTTCATCCCGCTTATGCCCCATTTCGCGCCTTCCGTGAACTGGATGCTTTTATCTGGAAAAGCCTGAGCCAGCTTCGCCATCTGCACAGAGCTCCCGCTGTAGTGATGGAAAGCCGTGCCATCCACAAAGCTGTAACTCTCAGCGGAATCGCTTTTCAACCCCGCCAAGGTCTTTGCAGGCTCTTTCCACATATCGAAATTATGGTCCAGAATCCAGATACGGGTGCTTAAATTGGCCTGTTTAAACTCCTTTCCCAGCGCCTCCACCAACAGCTTTTCTTGTTGGGAGTCAAAGAAGCAGCCAGGATAGTGGTCTGGAACAAAAAGGTGCTCGTTGTTTGTGGTAATGGCAAAGATTGGGACACCTTCCGCCTGATATGCTTGAACAAATTTACGCAGGTAGGCGGCGTAATCTTGAATCTTATCGGTCCTCAACTTACCCCCAATGAGTTTACCAGAATCTTTCATCCAGCCCGGTGGGGTCCATGCCGAGGCGAAAAAGCGGATGGGTAAAACGACTTACATATTGATACGCCTATAAAATGGAGCAGCAATTGTATGTAGGAATGTATGGCGTGTCGATCCCAAAGTGAAAACTAGTTGCCTGGTATGTATACGGACAGGGATTGAGCGCCGGACGGCTCGTTTAATAACTATGAATAATCAATGTTCTACAACGCAGTCGACGCGCGACGGAAAATCGGACGTCGACTCTAGTCGGGCTGAGTCGGGTCGGGTTGGGTCGGGTCGGGAATGGCCGCGGTGTTTGCCGGGATTCGACAAGAATTAACGCCTATCTGGCCGTGACAGTCGTCGCCGCCGTCGCGGACTCATTCGTGTTTTGACAACATTCACATGTCCGTTGTGAAGCCATGCTTCGGCTGGTGGGTGCGGATTTCTCCCGACGGGAATTCCATTCAGGACATCGTCGCCAAATGTATACGTAATCTTTCCTTCAATACGCAATGGATTCATCGTACATAACATGCCATGTAGGTCTATGCGTCTCGCAGCATTTTCAAAGCGTCTCATCTGGCTTGGTCGACTTCGTGATGTCGTTCAAGTAGTACTTTTGCTAAAACTACGCGTACTAAAAGTGGCCCAAACCGATCCCGTCAAAATTTCACTCAGTTTAGGAACGCAAAAACTAGCGAAAACGGTAAACAACGCGAAAAGAAAGAGGTGGAGAATAGTATGAAACGAACTTCCATCTTCCCTCGTCCCACTCCTCTCCAGTCGTCTCCCCCGCATCCCCGCATCTCCTTTCCCCTCCGCACCCCCCCCCCGCATCCCCTTCCCCTTCGCGACTGCAGTCCATGAGTTCGCGACGACGACTGACGTATAAACACGACTTTACTGCCGGCTACTAGAAATTATCCGTCGTCGATAAACCCACATGACGATCGATGTACGGTAGTAGGCCTATTTGTAAAATTTACTGTCGGCTATTATGCCTCGAGAGAGACGAGCGCGCGCCTCCCGAAAACGTAGTTAGCGGCTGCAGCTGCTGTCCTGCTCCGCCGAGAGAACACTCCACCCCACAGCAAACATCGAGCAGTCGGGGCGGCCACCGGCTGGAGCAGGGATCCCAGCAGATCTGATGACATAACGTGGACAGATGGAATACGCGCTTCGTATGGCAATCGATGGACGCCGTGGCATTGTAGTGATCCATTCTTTTTCTCGCGTCTTCCTGTTGCGCGACTTTGGAAAGAAGTATTGAATCCATACGCACACAGACGATAGTACGGCCTACTGCGCCATATTCGTTGCAGGGGTGGGAGCACCAGCAGACAATTTATTAGCATTCAACTTTTAGCGGGATATGACGAGTTGGCAGAGCGAGGTAGGCCTAAGTTGCCGGCACCACAAGGCGGAATGTTGTGGTCGGTTGAATTTTATCTGTGGCGACAAACTGCTGGTAATATGGCCGAGGGAATTTAGCAGCGAAGACGAGTCTGCATACAGGGAAGAAATGGACGAAACAACTATTAATGGCAGATATACAGTATTTCGAACGATAAGGAAGTTGTTTGGTTTGTTGATCGCACTGTTGTGGCTGAGTTTCCACGTTCGACCTTATCCGGCCGTGAGGACTGCAGTGTCCATTTTCGAGTGTCGTCGGACGCGTCAATTGGCGTTTTGTGCACAAAGCCAATTTGTAGTATGCCCTTTATCGCACTTCTAAAACAGCAAATATCAAATTGTTGTACCGGAAAAAATTCACAGGCAATGTGCATTGCTTTTAGACTGCTATCCACATACGTCTAGCGTAGTACGTATGCACCGCTGCTAACATCATACTTATAATGATAATGACTATTTCTAAAGATTCGAGCAGTTAACGCAATAATCCAGCTTTACGCTGTTATACTCAAATAAACCACTATTATTGCTGGATATAGCAACGCGACGCCGCATTCCCCGATGGGCGTCGTTTTGCCTTGCGTGTCCGCCGCAGCTGTATGCATTAATTGCTATACAGTAACTGGTTGTGTCTAATCCGCAAATAAACACAAGCACGGTTTGCATGTAACGTAACAATAGAATGTCAACGTCGCTGTAGCGCAAGCTTCGAATGACAATATACACAGTAGTTTGGCAGTTTTTGCGCGTCCGACGATGCTCAGGAATGATGCACGTACCAGACAAACGTGTAACATTTTATTTTATTTCACAATTCAGAAACACATACATAGTTAAAATTATACAAAATACTGTTAAAATCATTGTAGGTTTCTAGGAATACCTAGGCAGGGCTAAAATAGAATTATGCCACTTACGCCGGCCCCAAAGCATAATTAAAAATAATTACAATGCAGGTAAAATGACAAATCAGTATTAGCTAAAAGTTTTTTTGAAACATAATAAAGAATTAGCGTTTACAACATTTAGAGGTAAGTTATTATAACAGTTAACACAACGATTAAAGAAATCGTTTTGAAAGCTATTTGTGTTACACTGAGCAGCTATTAATCTGTTGCCGCCCGTTCTAGTTTGTGAAATGTATTGTTGTTGGTTAAAATAATCATTAGCAGGCAATGCAATCAAATCATGCAGAATCTTGTAGTACATGATGAGATCGGTTTTGAGTCGACGCAACTCGAGAGGTTCAAGGCCAATTGCCGCTAGGCGTTCCGGATAGGTCAAATGAGACAGGCACGGAATACGTTTAGTAAATTTCTTTTGTATTTTTTCAATTGCATTTATATGCTTAAGTAAATGCGGCGACCAGACGCTGGAGGCATACTCCAGTATTGGCCGCACGTACGTTATAAAAGCCTGTCTAAGGACCCGAACGCTTCGCGTGGCAAAGCCCTTGAACAGTACGCCGACTCTACAATATGCTTTACCGATAATTTTATTAATATGCAAATCATACTTTAGAGAAGAATCTATATCCACTCCAAGGTCGGTAACATTTTGTGATGCACTGATCAGGCAGCCATTTAGGTAGTATGGTGAATTGCTGTTATTTTTACCTAGGTGTAAGACATGGCATTTGGTTGTGTTTATAGTTAACTGCCAATCAGTGCACCACTGCTGCAGCCGACCCAGAATGGATTGCAATGCTGAATTATCAAGATTTGTTTTGATGGTAGTAAAAAGTTTAAGATCGTCAGCAAACAGTTTGTGCGTGACGCTACTATTATGACAGACCTGCATTACATCATCAATGAACAGAATAAATAAAATTGGCCCCAAAACAGAACCTTGGGGCACACCACTAATAACAGGCGACCATTCAGAAAAACAATGTTCAATAACTACGCATTGGGACCGATTAGTTAAAAATGCGTTTATCCAATGAAGCAGTTTGCCACTTATACCATAATTACTTAATTTAAAAATAAGTTTAGAGTGGACGACGCTATCGAAGGCTTTTGAGAAATCGATATAAATAATATCAACATCGTTTCCGCCATGGACGGCAGCAGCCCAATCGTGTGTACATTCCAATAAATTAGTTACAGTGGAATGCCTTTTGATAAACGCATGTTGTTGCTTACTGATGAGCCCTTTTGAGAGAAGATAGGAAACAAGTTGATCTTTTATAACGGACTCCATTAGTTTGCACATGCAACAAGTTAGAGAAATAGGCCTATAATTTGAAGGGAGAGTGCTGTCCCCCTTTTTGTAGATAGAAGTTATGAAGGCCCTGCGCCAGATGGGCGGGACATGCCCCTGGTCGAAAATAACCTGGAATAAAAACGCTAGTGGTTGGCAAAGAGATGGGCAGGCCTTTTTAAAAAAGGTAGGCGGAATGCCATCTGGGCCTCCAGCAGAGCGATGGTTT